>JAGBZD010000119.1 GCA_017628395.1 Paludibacteraceae bacterium
TAAGGCAGATGCTCTAAACCAGCTGAGCTAAACGCCCGAATGGGAATGAATGGTGGGCGTTGACGGATTCGAACCGCCGACCCTCTGCTTGTAAGGCAGATGCTCTAAACCAGCTGAGCTAAACGCCCATTCAATGTCTCAGTATTTAACGGAACTCTTGCTTTCCTTACGAAAGCGAGTGCAAAGGTACTGCTTTTTTTTGAATTGACCAAATATTTTTGGAAAAAATGCGTTCTTTTTTGTTATTTTCTCAGTTTTTGTACATTCCACGCCCAAAAATGGGTGTTTTTTGTACGCGGAACATACAAATAATAGAAAAGTAATGTCGAAATGAACGCACAAATAATTCCACCAAAAATATCCAATGCGAAATGCTGGCTAAGATAAATTCGTGTGTATGCTCCTATGGTGGCAAGAATAAAACACAAAAAAGCGTACAATCCTTTCGCTTTCATATCTGTATCCATCAGTAGCAGGCTTGCTGTAAAGAAAAGTGCAAAAAAGGTTGCGGTGTGTCCAGATGGAAAGGATAGCCAATAATTCATTCTTACTCCCTCTGCCAAAGGCAGAACAACATCAGGCATATTGTCACCAAACCATGTGAGAGGGCGTGGCGCGTTAATCCAATGTTTAATGGGTTGAACGATTGCTGTGGTAAGGAGTAGGTTGCCCGCTAAAAAGACAGACCACCCCGCTCGATAGAATAGCAACAATACAATCGACACATATGGTAGCCAATCTACGAGATTGGAGTAGCGGGGCATCCAAGTATCCAAGAATGCTGTATGCGGTTGACACAACCATAGGTGCAATGCCCCCTTGGGAGTCACCAGCAAAGCCACACCCAAACCGATCAGCAAGATGGCAGTGGGAATGGCAAACGGGAGGATAGGGTGCAGGGATGTATTATCTTTTTCTGCCGAGGACATCGTAGATTTCTTGACCATGAATAATCAATAGCTCTCCGTTCTTAAGAACCTTTTTACCAGTAGAGGGTAAGATAGGCTGCTGAAAGCCTACTATGTTCTCTTCTTCTACTTGTATGGTGTTGCTGGTGCGTAATCCTAATGGTGTCACTCGATAGTAGATGGGTGAAGTTGTAGGCGTGTGGGTAACCGTGTAAGAAGTGGAGCGAACTTGAAATGGCGATCCATCAATATGTACTTCTTCACGGAGGTAATCACCGGTATAAAGGAAAGCTTGTTGGAAAGAGATGCGGTGGTAACCACTGGATTTTGATCCAATCTCTTTTTGAATGAGCGATATGGTGGTTGTTCCTTTGGGAATAGCAAAGGTATAAAACGCCTCGTTCAATACGAGTGGCTGGGTGTAAAGTACCTCATCGTTATTGCCACGAATGAGAAGGTCGGCAGTCTGGTCGCCTTTATATACACAGCACTTGACGGTGAGATAAGTGTTGGTGGGAGCAGACCCGAAATTGTCGAAGCGAATAAGGCGTTTCGCTGTAGTAGTGGAAGAGCAAATAGCATAACTACCATCCATGAGGGTATATGGAGCATCTGTTCCGTCTTCAAGTAGCCAATGGATTTGTTTGTGTCCCTTGATGAGGTCGTTCTTAAATCCTGGCATAGCAACCAGTGTGTCGTTGTGCCCTGATTCTTGTACTGTAAATACCTCTAATTTGTAGGAGCGTTTTGCTTGGTTTTTCCAATGAGCAACGAATGAGTTAGCTGTCACTTCCGTAGCAGGATACGCCATAGGGTTAATTTGGTCGGTGGGTATCTTGTACGCATCGGATGTAGTACGAACAAGTTGGCTCAGGTTTACGCTCTCACCTTGTTTGTTTCCCCAGATGTATTCTACGAGTTCGGGGTATTCAATGAAAGGGTTGCGATTGTGCTGAATAGAGGAAATGGCATCTAAACGACTGATCTCCTTTTCACTCACTGGATCTATACGATGCCATTGCAGTAGAACTTCTACGAGGTAGGGGGTGAAGGTGAGATAAGAATTGTTGGTAACGAATTGAGAGTAAGTGGCATCCCATTTCATGTCATGGTAGGCAGTTGCGATATAGAAGTATGCGCGTGCAAAGTCGCCTTTGTACTCATCAATCACGCTGAACGCATAGCCGTTCCACTCCTTGTCTTTTCCCATAAAGAAAACACCGTTGTTTACTTTATTGGAGTCGTTGAGAATACCCGGAGGGTAGTTGGACTTGTTGTTGTTGGCTACGCGGTCGGCTGGATTGAGATGATAGAGGTCAATGTATGCATCGTTTTCATTGCCGCCCCACCATGATTTAGGCAAACTGTGCTCAATATCCATTCCCGCCGCACTACCATCGTTGATCGGAAAGTAGCGTTTAGTGGTGGAGTACATGTCCCAAATGGTGCCATCGGACAACTGGTCGCTACTCCGAAAGCCATGCCAAGTACCATACGCCTCTAAGTCGCCTTTACGCCAAAGGGTGTCGCCGTTTTGCACTTTGGTGGTGGTATGGTATTCGTTGGTACCATACACATAGCGTTCGCCTCCCTTGATTATGTGGAAGAGCGCCTCTTTGAGTTGGGCGTCGGTCTTACCTTGAATGGCATCGTAATACCCCGAAGGCATTTGCTCAGCGTTTGAGTAAATGGCACATATACATGCTATTATGAGCAGGAATGGTTTACTTGTTTTCATTTATGAAGGAGCGTTTGGATGATAAAGTTATAATTGATATACCACAATATGCACAATGCACCCGCAACTACTGCTTTCTTGGGGTCTTGGCAGATGACAGCCCAAGCGATGCTACCCGCAATCAGCACGATGCAGCCCACTATAAATATAATGATGCGTGTGCGATGCTTGCCCACAGATTTGAAACTGAAAAATGGTATCTCACAGACCAACAAATAGCAGCAAAGCAGGCTCAGTCCTACCATGATCCATGCAAAGGTGGGGGTGGTCTGTGTGTGGGGATATGCCGCAACGGAAGCCCATAAAATGGCGTTTGGCGGTGTCGCTAAGCCAATAAACGATGTCGTCTGGCGTTCGTCGATGTTGAATTTTGCCAAACGGAGGGCAGAAAAGGCTGCCATGAGCAGAGCAATAAGACTCCACCAACCTATGATGGGCTTTAGAAAGCACATCAATGCCATCGAGGGTGCAAGACCAAAAGTAATGTCGTCCGCCAACGAGTCGAGTTGTACTCCCAATGGCGAAGGTACTTTCAACCAACGAGCAGAAGCTCCATCGAAGAAATCGAATAGACCACCTGCCAAAATAAGAACAAACGCCCAAAGGAACTCCTCTTGCGTCGCCATGAAAACAGCCGCTGACCCGCACAAAAGATTTGCACAGGTCAGGCTGTTAGGTATGATACGCTTAATTTGCATTATGTATAGAATTATTTTTTGCCGTAAGTAGGATCCACTTTGTGATATGCAAAGAATGTTACTACAATCGTAGCAACGCAGCATGCGATTACCATCCAGAAGAAGTCTTTGTAACCCAATGCCTCTTGAATGTATCCTGCAAATAGACCAGGAATCATCATACTCAGTCCCATGAAGGCTGTGCAGAATGAATAGTGTGCGGTCTTGTACTCGCCTTCAGATACATAGATCATATACAGCATATACGCGGTGAAACCAAAGCCGTAGCCAAATTGCTCAATTGCGATGGCAGTGGTGATAGCTACGATGTTTTCTGGTTGGAAGACACCCAGATATACGAAGCTCAAGCATGGCAGCGTCATAAATGCAGCCATAATCCACATGGACTTGCGCAATCCTACTTTGGATGCGTACATACCGCCCAAGATACCACCGATGGTGAGGAAGATAATACCAATTGTTCCGTATGCCAAACCTACTTGGTCGGTGGTCATAGCCAGACCGCCTAAGTCGCGATTAGCCACGAGGAACGGATTGATCATCTTAATCAAGAATGCCTCAGGCAAACGATACAGCAGCATAAAGATGATAGCCAACCATACGCCTGGTTTTTGGAAGAATGTAGCAAAGGTGCGTGCAAATTCGTAAAGGATGGATTTTGCCTTCTCTGTTGAATTCTCTTTTTCAGATTCTGCTTGGCGTTCTGTGTCTGCTGCTGGTTTGGGCAAGAAGAACACATGCCACAGGGTGATGACAGCCAGAAGCACGGATGTGATGAGCAGGGTGACTTGCCATGCCAGAGGAATATCACCGGTGCTTGCCTCCAAACGACCTGCAATGTACAATACGGCACCTTGACCGAAGATGGTAGCAATGCGGTAGAATGTAGAACGAATACCTACGAACAATGCTTGGTCGTTTTGTGAAAGTCCGAGCATGTAGAATCCATCAGCTGCAATATCGTGTGTGGCTGAAGCAAAGGCGGTAATCCAGAAAATGATCAGCATAGCAGTAAACATACTCATAGGTGTTTGTTGTGCAGCAATCATAGCTGCGTCTGGATGAGGAATGCTGATAGTGAGACCAATGAATGCTGCTGTTAAGAGTACTTGCATGGCAATTGTCCACCAGCGTTTGGTCTTGATTAAGTCCACAAATGGACTCCAGAATGGTTTAATAACCCATGGCAAGTACAATAGCGATGTGAATAATGCCATTTGACCATTAGGTACACCCATCTTGGTGAACATCATGGTGGATACTTGGTTTACCAATACATAGGGAATACCTTCCAAGAAATACAAGGTAGGTACCCAGAACCAAGGATTAATGCTTTTCAGTGATTTCATGACCTAAAATGTTGTAAGTTTTATTGTTTTTAATAATGATTAATTGTCCGTTACGCAGCATTTTTTGTGCATTGCTTGCTGGTGCTTGTAGTGAGGTAGGGCATTCTAAATCGGTAGTGACTTGCTTGCCGTAGTGTAAATAGATGCCCTCAAAAGGAATGTTGTATTCTTTCTTATCTGCTTTCTTGTTCATGCTGAAAGCGATGTTTTTGAGCTTGATAGGATAGATGGAAATATCATCGCTTACTTCAAACAAACTATCAAGATTGATCGTGATACTTAATGGTTGGTCTGGCGTAATATCTATGCATGCATAATTACCATTCGTTCCGTTGTTGGCTGTGAAACCCATGTCTATACGCTCAATAAGATTACCTTGAGGTGTCAACTTGAGTTCTAATTGTTTGGGAGTTGAGTAAAGTAGCGTATCGGCTACGACAGATAGTTGTGCTACACGCCCACCATTGAAATTCATGTACAGACAAGCATTGCCGTTGTCATCTGTTGTGAAATCGCTATTCCACGATGCAACTGAGGCATTTAGTGTCCAACGCTCATCTATATTAATCATGTCTTCCCAAAGCAATACATCTTTCTCTATCAGTTCTACTTGAACTGTGAGCGTCATGGTGGTTTCGCCCAATTGACCATGTACTGTGGTAACTCCATTTCTCAGAGCGTGCAGCACACCTTGGTCGTCAATATCGCAGATACTATTGTCTTCAATCGTCCATTCTACTGCAGAGGGGAGTATCTTGAATTGCTTATTATCTACTACACCATTAATTTCAATTTCGTAAGGTGTCTTGTTGGAAATCAACACATTGTTCAAACGCAGTGCAGGATTGCCTTCATCTACAATAATGATTTCTATGGGGAGTGATGCATTACCATATGTGGCAGTTAAGGTGCCACTTCCGAGACAAACAAAATATCCGTCTTCGGTGATATATCCCGTTTCAGGATTACAAGATAGTACTACATCGGGTAATTTTTTGTCAACCAACATTCCATACTGGTTGTAGCCAAGGAAATCGGGTTTGATAGCAGCATACTTAGGCAAGCGCATGAAGGTTGAAGTAGTACGCATTTCGGTAACTATGTTGTCATCGGGCGCCGTTGAAAACAAGAATATGCTATTACCCACGGCGCGAGGAAGTCCTTCGGTAGTCGGATTGATGATTTTTCCACCCAAGTTGAATTGCGCGCTACCGCCTCCATCGGCGCCTGTAGCTTCCCATGCTCCGAAATGGCGAAGGATTGATGCCATCTCATGGGTGTACATACCCGGTTTCTCCATCACCAACATCCATAGGGTATTGTGGTCTTTGCTCACACCAAAACCTGTACGAGGATAGTTCTTGTTGTTGTAATCTTCATTCCAATTGCGGTTGGTGAGTCTACCTTCGCGTAATACATAGCAGTTGCCTGCGCTGAGTTGCTTGATGTTTGGACGCTCGCCAGAGAGGGATTCGTACATACCGATAATGAATTGCACTCGATCGCCTACTTTGGCGGTTTCAAGGAAGGTCTTGCCAGTACCGCGTCCGCGGAAAACGGCATAACCATCTTCTATTTTTGTTCCACCCGTGGTGTTGATGCTTACTACTTCTGCAAATAGATGTTGATTGATAGCCCAATCTTGTTCCAACTTAACAACGAGTTCAATCATTGGCAAATTGGTACCCAAGCGTTTGTCAATGTCCTCTTTGGTCAAAGTCTTTTTTGTTCCCATGTCCGAATTGAACATAACGACTTCATTGTCTCCGGGATTGCTGCGGTTTCGGTTGGTTTCGCTGATAGGCATGGCTTGATCGCCAATCGCCAAATGCGCATCCCAAGAGAATTGGTCGATGTGTGCCCGCTTGTCGGCATCAATCATTAGGTATCCAATGTCTTGCGTACGCCCCAACACAGGATCTGGATTACCATGACCGATATTCCAGTTGGTGATGTTGGCTCCAATCTTTCCATTGCGTACTTGTCCTGTACAAGCTACGCCAGTCAAACCATTATATTGACCTTCGTCTTGAGAAGATACTATCCAGAAATTGCAGTTAACCGAACCGATAGAACGGTGCATGGGTGCATCCAAACGCACATGTGCATCTGCCATACGCTCGGTGTTGCCGATGGTAGTGCTGTGGCTTTCTTCTACGGTATTGTAAGGGTTGGTCAAATCCACTTCGTATAGGTAGCAATGGCGAATATCATTCGCTTTATTCGTAGTGATGTCAAAGCGTGTGTAAATGATACCCGGTCCAACTTGATAACTCTCTAATGTGTCAATAGCGTATTGATAGTTGATGGTGCTGTCCAAGTTTGTTTGGATATTGATTGTGCCATGTTGTGCTGCCATGGCTACACTCATCAAAATAGCGAAGAAAAGCGCGAAATGTTTCATACGAATTAAAATTAAGCGTACAAAGGTACTGCTTTTTTTTGAATTATACAAATTTTGTATAAAAAAAGTACCGAACCTCTTTGGCTCGGTACTCTCATGTATGGATTATTTCAATATCTTCTTATTGGAAGCGTGCGCGATTGTCTTCTACTTTAGCTTCTTGCTCTACCAATGCTATCGCTTGGTATGCAGAGTAGGAGTTGCGCATGTTCAATTGTTGTATCTCTGTATCAGTATTGAGTTCGCCTTCTGCTGTTTTCTTATCGCCTACATGCAACATATATACACCGCTATTGCCTTTTACAGGTGCAGAAGTGGTGTTGTTCTCCAATGCCAATGCAGCACCAATCACAGCTGGCTCAACGCCTGATGTTCCAAAGCGAGATGATGCCAAAGAAACACCTGTTGCGTTCTTGATTTCGGTGTCGAACAACTTAGCAGCTTCTTCCAATGTGTTTACACCGTTGAGTTGATTGATGATGTATTCCGCTTTCTTGTCAGTCATAGCTTGCATGTGCAACTCGCCGCGAACCTCTTCCAAGGTACGGTATTCGCCGTCATTCACTTCAGTCAGTACGGCAACAATGAATTGGTCGCCACATTCGAATACATCGCTGACTTTACCTTTGGTAGCTTCATAAGCCCAGCGAACGATAGGACGGCTGTTTTTCAAATCGCCTACTTTGTCTGCATTGACATCCAATCCGTATGCTGGAGTGAGAGACAAACCTTGCTCAACAGCAGATTGACGCAAGAGTTCTTCTGTGCCGTTGTTTACGATAAACTGCTTCGCTTCGTTGTACAATGCACCATAAGTTTTGCTGCTTGGTGTTACTTTGCGGCTCAAAATAGCCAACTTAACTTTTGGAGTAGGTTTGCTCTTATCTGCAATCTTGAAGGTTTGCTCGCCCATACCTGTTGATACGGTAAATTGAGTTCCTACTCTGCCAGCAAAAGCAGGCTCGGCAATATTCTTTTGCAAATCTGTTGCTTGATACCAACCTAATTCCACATCTTCTGCACCTTCGCCATTAGCTATAAGCGTCAGTTTTACAGAGTCTGACTTGGTGTAACCACAATCCATGATGCGAGCCATAGCATAGGTACCATCGGCAAATGTCAATTCGGTGTATTGACCTTTCTTAGCGCCCTTGCCGAAAGCAAACTCTTTATATTCAGCAGGAATGGTGCTCTCAGAGTAGTCGCGACCATCGTATAAAATATCCGAATTGCTGTTCACAATAGCCGCTACATCCTCTTTGGTTTGGAAATCGCTCTCAATGCTTTTCAAGAGTTTCTCTACTTCAGCATAGTCTTGCTCGGATGGAACGATAGGGAAACTTACATATACCAATGAGCGGTTAGGAGTGCGCTTGTATTGCTCTTTTTGTGCATTATAGCGTTTTTTGATGTCAGCGTCGGTCACTTTTACCAATGAGTCTGCCACTGCGAAATAAGGTTGGGTTACATAGGTTACATCTGCAGTGTTTTGGCGAGCCTCAAACGCGTATTTAGCGTCCAATGGGTTGGCAACCAACATTTTGCTCAGCAAGTCTGTGTATTTCTCTTGCAAGTGGGTCAAACGAACGGCATTCTCCCAGTACATCCAATAAGTCTTGGCTTGTTGCATGTTGGCTGCTTGTTCTTGTGTCTCTGGTTCTTGCGCTAATGAATTTAAGAAACTGATGAGTGCGGAACGATTGAAGTTACCAGTCTCGTCGTAGAAAGCGCGGCGTTGGCGAATCAATTGGTGAGGGTTTGCGCCGATGCACAATTCGCTCAACTCTTCTGCGGTTACATCCATACCTATCTCAGCGGCTTGCTCGCGGAGGGTGTAGTCCATCAATAGCATTTGCCATACTTGATTACGGATTTGGTTTGACAACTCTTCGTTGATGTCATTGCTTCCGCTCTCAATCTTGTACACCTCGGTTAATTGATCTTTTGCTGCCTCATACTCAGTATAGTGAACTTTGTGACCAGCTATCACACCCACATTTTCGCGGCTGCGATTGAAAAAACTACTACCTGAGTTCAAAAAGTCGCCCAAAATGAACGCCAACATAGCTACTCCTACTACAACGAGGAGGATAACGCCATGATTTCTAATTCTTTGTAATGTTGTCATAATATTTTTTTGTTATTTATTTCGTTTGTCTTGTGCATTTTGCACCAAAATGACCCGCAAAATTACAACTTTTTATTGAATTGACCAAATTTATTTTCATTTTTGCTGAAAAAAGTGAAAAAATCCCTACATATTGGCATTATAGTAGCGTGGATTCCCTGTTACTTCTTCGCCAACGAAACTTAATTTCTCATAGGGTTGGTCTTCGCGTTCCAACTCCAATTCGGCAATGGTTAGTCCAGCCAGTCGTCCGTGAAACTCGTCCACTTCCCAAGTGAGATGTGGCGACTCTGTCGCGGTGTGGGGTGTCAGGTGTAAAGGCATGGGGGCGGCAGGAACAAGCCAGCGGGTCTTCTCAATCACTCCGGGCAGGCACATGTCAATCAGTTGCTTGGCATCTTGGGGGGCAATCTCTTTTTCCCATTCGAAGCGTGAGAAACCGTTGGCATTGGGTTTGGACTTGATGGTTAGATACGCTTTTTCCGAACCATCTGCTTGGGTCGTAATGCGCACGCGCACCGTACGCCCAGGTTCTTTACATATATACCCCTGCTGAATGGTATAGTGGCTTGTGGCTAATTGTTTGTAGTCCTCGTTCAAGACGAGGAATTTGCGTTCTATCTCGATGTTATTCATTGTTCTGCTTTTTTTGGGCGTCCGGCGTCCGGCGTCCGGTGGCTGGCGTCTGGCATCCGGTTGCCGGCTCCCGGATTTCTTATCATTTTTCTCGTGCGCTTGCGCACATGTTCACAAGATGGGCTATGCTATGATACGCAATGCCCGAATGGGTGGTGAGTCCAATCTCGCAGGTGCGGGAGTTGCTCACTCCCATGGTAGCACCCGCTTTGTCAATTTGTGGTTTGAGTTTGCGCAATGCCCACTCGTTGAGTTCGGGTTCGGTGAATCCCTTATCGCCAGCAAAAGCGCAACAACCGATTTCTTCGGGTACTAAGACATTCTTGGCACATGCTTTTGCTACGCGTACAATGGTGTCTGCCAATCCCATTTGTTTGGTCGAACAGGTAACATGCACTGCTACACAGGCATCAAGCGGGGTAATCTTCACTTCGTTAAGCACATACTTATCAATGAACTCGGCTGGTTCGTATAGGTGCAGATGCTGCATAGTGTGTCGCATACGGTGCAGACATGGGCTTTGGTCGCAAAGCACGGGGAATCGACCGTTTTCGCTGGCTTTGAGCAGAGCGAGTTCGAGTTCGGCAGCTTTGCGTTGTGCTTCATCGGGCATGCCTTTACTCTCCCAAATCGTGCCACAGCATAGGTTCTCCATGTTCGCAGGGAAGATGACTTCAAATCCTGCTTTGTTGAGCAGTTCGGTCATGTCGTTCACGAGGGGTTGTCCTGGCGCGCTCAATCGTTGGTTGAGGCAGGATGGGAAATATACCACGCGCTTGTCTTGCAATCCTTTTAGACCATGGATAGCACCATAGTCTTTGGCTGTTTGAATATCTTTTTGTGTCACGGGTTTGGGCAATGATGGTGTCCATAGAGGGACTAATCCGCCCGAAGCGTAGTGCATGGTTTTTCCTAATAGTCTTGTTGCCTTATCGCCTATAATGGTCTTCGCTACATGTGCTACGCTTAAAACAGGGGTGAGGGCTTTGCCTATCGTGGCAAGGTTCTTGCCTGCCCATTGGCCGATGACTTTGCCTGCGGCACTCATGTCGTGTTCGCGCACAAGGTGGATATAATCGCCCACATTGATCTTGATAGGGCAGGAGGTAGAGCATAGACCATCGCCTGCGCAGAGGTCACGCCCCATATGTGCAAACTCTTTTTGGAGTTGCTTGAGCAGTTTCTTTGCGTTAGGTTCGTTCGAATCTTTTAGTCGTTTCATCTCGCGTTGCACCACGATACGCTGACGACTGGAGAGGGCGAAACCGCAACTCACGCAATTCACTTCGCAGAAGCCGCACTCAATGCAACGGTCAATCATCTCATGCACCTTAGGACATGGCTTGATATGTTGTAGGTAGGATTGTGGGTCTTCGTTGAAGATGACGCCTGGGTTCATGATATTGTGTGGGTCGAAGAGCTGCTTCACTTCGCACATCAGTTGGTAGGCATCGTCGCCCCACTCGCGGCGGACGAATGGTGCCATGTTGCGACCTGTGCCGTGTTCGGCTTTCAGGCTGCCGTGGTATTTATCCACTACCAAATCCACTACGGCGCGCATCATGCGATCGTATTGCTCAATGGCTGCTGGTGTGTCAAAGCGCTGGTTGAGTATGAAATGGTAGTTGCCTTCGAGGGCGTGACCATAGATGACTGCTTCGGGATAGTTATGCTCGCGGAAGAGTTGTTGCAGGTCGAGTGTGGCTTGCGCCAAATGTTCGATGGGGAAAGCGATGTCTTCGATGAGGCAGGTGGTGCCTACCTCGCGAGTACCGCCTACGGCGGGGAAGATACCGCTACGCATAGCCCAATACTTACCCGTTAGCACAGGGTCGGATGTGAATTGTGCTTTTTGGCAGAGGGTATAACTATTGAGTACTGTTTGTAGTATGCTATTTTTCTTGTCTAATTCTTCTTGCGTACGGGCATCGGTGCGGATGAGTACGGCGCCAGCATCAGCGGGTAGTCCTTGCAGTTCGGGGAAGTCTTTTTCCACGGTTTGCATAGCTTTGCGGTCGAAGAATTCTGCCGCAGATAGCATGCCAGTGGTCTTCATCTCGGTGATGGCTTCGCAGGCGGACTTGGTGGTAGGGAATAGTAGTAGTGCTGATGCGGAGAGTGGTGTGATGTCGGCTGTTTTGACGGTGATAGCGGACAGGAATGCCAATGTGCCTTCCGAACCTACCATGAGGTGGGCTATGATGTCAAAAGGATCATCGTATTCTATGAAAGGCAGAATAGTCAATCCTGTTACATTCTTGATGCTATATTTGCGTTTGATACGCTCGGTGAGTGCAATGTTCTTTCGTGTTTGCTGGCGCAGTTCTTCTATTTTGCGCAAGAACGCGGGGTGGCTCATGGCGAATGCGGCACGGCTTTTCTCATCGCCTGTGTCGAGCAGTGTGCCATCGGGCAGGATGATACGCACGGATTGCAGTACGCGGTAGCTATTGGCGTGTACGCCACAGCACATACCGCTGGCGTTGTTCATTACGATGCCTCCCACCATCGCCGATTTGAGGCTGGCAGGGTCGGGCGAGAAGTACTTGCCGTATGGGCGAAGAATCTCATTGACGCGTTGTCCTACGATACCGGGTTGCAGGGTAATTGTTTTAGCGTCTTTACCAACAGAAAACTGTTCCCATTTCTTGCCGCAAACGACCAGTAAACTGTCGCTGATAGCTTGTCCGCTTAGGCTGGTGCCAGCAGCACGGAAGGTGATGTGTTTGCCTTCTTGGTGTGCGCGTTTGATGATGGCTTGCACATCTGCTTCTGTAGCAGGGTGTAGCACCTCTTGTGGGATAAGACGGTAGAATCCTGCATCTGTTCCCCACGCCAATCGTTCGATGTATTTTTTCATATTTTTTGGGGTGTAAGGTGTATAGTGTAAGGTGTAAAGGCTCGGATTATGCGCTTGAGCGCCCTGCCTTGAAACTATAAACTATCTACTTTACACTACTTATAAAGATAATACTTGCTACTTGCTTCGCGATATGCTTCCACATCTTTGTACCAATAGTCGCGGATGTCTTCCCAGCGGTAGCGTTTGCCAAACTCTTCGCGGATATAATTGGTGCCGCATACCTTGTTAAACATACCGAAGCGTTTTTGATCGCACAACTCAAACCAGTTGCGTTCTGGCCATAGGCGCATCATCTCTTGTACGATGAGGAATTGTATTTCGCTGAGTCGGGCTTTCTCGTAGTCGAGGATATGGATTTGCACGCCTTGGCATTGTTCGCCTTTGAAGACGCTGTAGTATGGCTTGAAGTGTATTGGGCGGAACTCTATGCCCGGCAACTCGAGTGCGTTGAGTGCTTCGGACAGGGTGTCTGCGTTTACCCATGGTGCGCCCATGATTTCAAATGGTAGGGTGTAGCCCACGCCGATATTCACATATCCGAACTCGCCGAAGATACCCGTCACGGGATAGAACACTGCCGATTTGCCTTGTGGCACATGTGGTGAGGCTACTATCCACTCCAACCCTGTTTCGTCCCATGTCATATCGCGTGTCCAACCCTCCATGGCTACTACTGTCAGTTGGCATTTGTTCTCATAGTCAGTGGCATTGAGGTAGAGCGCCAACTCGCCAGGCGTTTGACCGTAGAGGTAAGGAATCTTGAATTGGCTCACGAAAGAGATATAGCCGTCTTCCACGAGGTTGCCCTCAATCTTGTTGCCGCCGAGTGGGTTGGGTCGGTCAAGAACGACCAGTTCTTTGCCGTGTTCGATACATGCTTCCATGAGCATACCTAATGTAGAGATATAGGTGTAGGAGCGGCATCCGTTGTCTTGAATGTCATAGACCATGACATCTATTTCGTCCATCATCTCTTTGTTCGGTTTGCGTGTTTTGCCGTAGAGGGAGTACATTTTGAGTCCCGTTTTTTTGTCCACTTCGTTGTCCACATGGTCGCCTGCGTGTATGTTTCCACGCACACCGTGTTCGGGTCCGTAGAGGGCTACGAGGTTCACATTGGGTGCTTGCCAAAGGATGTCGATGGTGGATTGTAGTTGACTATCAACGCCAGTGGGGTTGGTCGTGAGACCTACTCGTTTGCCTTGTAAGATGCTGAAATTGTTTTCGCGCAGTACTTCGATGCCTGTTTTTACATTAGCGCCATTGAGGTTGGCTGTCAAAAGCAGGAGTACTGCTGCAAGGAGTGTTGGTATTCGTTTCATATTTTTATGATATTAGGGTATAATTATAGAAGTGTCCTATACAATTTACGCTGCAAAGGTAGTGAATTATTTTGGATTGCGCAAATAATCACACAAAAATCGTTACTTATTAGCTTTCGTCCAATAGGCAAAGCCAATGAGCAATGCTGCTGTGGTAAGACCTGCAATCAGGTATGCTATCCAACTCAAGCCCAACTGTGCGAATTGGAAACCCTCTGGCGCAATGAAGATATAACTCACACTCACCATCGTCATGAAGAGTGCTGGAATCAACGCGATGAGATAGGCGTATGGGTATTTATTGAGCGTTCGTGAGTTCTTGTAGAGAAAAACCGTTCCTGCCCACAGGGTGAAGACTGCCAAAGTCTGATTGGTCCATGCGAAATAACGCCAAACGATGTTGAAATCCACGAAGACCATACCAAACACGCATAGGAACAGCGGAATAGCAATCATCAGTCGGTTGCGGATAGGGCGTTGGTTGAGGTGCATGAAGTCTGCCACAATCAGTCGAGCCGAACGCAGTGCCGTGTCGCCCGAAGTGATAGGAGCGGCAATCACGCCGATAATCGCTAAAATGCCACCTATCGTACCTAACCACGAACGAGAAACCTTGTCCACGACCAATGCGGCGATGTTTTCGCCTGGGTGCGCTGCGGCAAAAGCCTGAAGTCCGTCTATGCCGTACAAACCAGCCTCTGGGTCAGCGAACATGGTACCTGCTGCGGCAGCCCAAATCAATGCTAATATACCCTCTGCTACCATGGCACCGTAGAAGATCCAACGCCCTTGGCGTTCGTTGGTCACGCAGCGTGCCATCAGCGGTGATTGCGTGCCGTGGAAACCCGATATGGCACCACAAGCAATGCTGACAAATAACATCGGGAAGAGGGGCAAGCCGTTGGTTTGGCGATTATGCAAGCCATCGGTGAGTTCGGGCATTTCTGCACCAAACCGACTAAGCATCACCACCATAATACCGATACCCATGAAGAGCAATATACCGCCAAAAATGGGGTAGAACCGCCCGATGAGTTTATCTACAGGTAATACGGTTGCCAATGTGTAATAAGCGAAGATAATCAATACCCATACAATAGGGATAAGATGTCCATGGAAAGTCATGGTGCCTAATTCTGCCAGTCCTTGCAATAAGGTGGCGGGTCCTGACAAGAATGTGGTGGTTAGCAAGACAAGCAATACGATGGAGAGCAGTCGCATGAAGATCTGAATGCCCTTGCCCAGTTCTGTTCCCACTATTTCTGGCAGCGAAGCGCCACCTTTGCGTAGCGAAATCATACCGCTGAGGTAGTCGTGTACACCGCCAGCAAAAATGGTACCCAACACAATCCACAAAAAAGCGGAAGGACCATAGAAGATACCCATGATAGCGCCGAAGATAGGTCCCAGTCCTGCGATGTTGAGGAACTGCACAAGGAAGATTCGCCATGGTTTCATTGGCACAAAGTCCACGCCATCGGCTTGGGTAATGGCAGGCGTTGGTGCTTTGGAATTAATGACAAACACACGCTCCACGAGCGTACCGTAGAAAATAAATCCAACCACAAGGGCAATGAGGGAGATGATAAATGTAATCATAGTATTGCTTATTTCAATAACGCTGCAAAGGTACTGCTTTTTGGTGATATATGCAAGTGTTTGACTTGTTTTTTGATGAGGCACATAACAAATCGAAAAAAACAAAAAAAACATGAAGGTGTTGTGTATGTCAAGAAAAAGCAGTACCTTTGCAAAACTAAAATCATCGTTTATGCAGAGATATAAGGTATGTATGATTATCATGGCATGTAGCATGCTATTGATGGCTTGTCGTAATGTAGATACTTCTTACATAGAGTTAGATGCGTTGATTAGTGAGCGTCAGTCTATTCAAACGCAATATCAACACCGTATAGATTCCGTGTATTTAACCTCTTTGTTAGATACGACTGACAGTTTCCGTTTTGCTTGTTATGGTCAGTTGTTTGATATGTATCGTGCGTTTAATATAGACTCCCAATTGACTTATGCACAAAAGCGTTTGGTTATCGCAGATAAACTGAATGACATAGAATACAAACAGGCTGCGCAACTGAATAAGGCAGAAGTGCTAATGCGGTCGGGAATGTATTATGAGGCTATGGTTTGCATCAACGAGGTGTCGCAACCTCCGATAGCGCACTTCTTACACCCCTATTATTTTCATCTACATCGAACCCTCTATGGGCTATTAGCTGATTTCGCAATTACAAAAGATGACAAGCATATCTATGATTCTCTAACCCAAAACTATCGGGATTCTATCATGCAAGTGCAACCTGTAGGCAGCTTTGTGTATGAATTAGTGCGTGCCGATGCACTTGCTGCGGGCGGGGCGTATGATGAGGCACTCGAGGTGCTCCTGCGATACGATTCTCTTCATACAATATTGCCAGAAGAGCAAGCCGCGTTTTCAATAACGATGGCTCAAATATATGAGGCATTAGGCGATGTGGAAAGCGAAAAATATCATTTGACCATTTCTGCGTGTTCCGATTTGCGCGGCGCTATTCGTGAGTATGTATCGTTGCGAGAATTGGCTATATTATTGTATGAAATGGGTGATATAGATCGTGCCCGCCGTTATATGCAATGTGCAATTGATGATGCGAATGCTGGCGGGTTGAGGGGGCGTTCTATGGAAGTGGCAACCATCTATCCTATTATTGAAAGTGCCTATCAACGAGAAGCTGACTTGCGCGTGAAATTGCTATATCTCTTGAATATATCCATCGGGGTAATCGTTATCTGTATGGGACTCTTTTTGCTATACTATGCGCGTCAACGGTCTATATTGGCGGCGTTGAATAAGCAATTGCATCAAACGAATATGGATTTGAAGCAAAGTAATCAGATAAAAACGGTGTATGTAGGTCGTTACATGGAAATGGCTTCTCTCTTGATTGACCGCTTTGACAACTGGCGTAAAATGCTTCATCAGCATATAAAAAGCGATAATGTCAAACAGTTGAAAGCAGAAATTAGTTCGCAGAAGTTTACGCAAGAGCAACTTAGTGCTTTTTATCATAATTTTGATGAAGCATTTTTGAATATCTTTCCTAATTTTGTAGAGGATATTAAAGGTTTGTTGGTGGACGGAGTGGAGTTTCGGATGAAAAATGGTGAACGCTTGAACACTGATTTGCGTGTGTTGTGTTGCATTCGATTAGGTATTACCGATAGTGTGCAAATAGCCTCTTTTCTTCGCTATTCGCTCTCTACAATATATAATTCGCGTACGAGAATGCGCAATCTTGCGAAGTGTGAACGCGATTTGTTTGAGGAAAAAGTCGCTACTTTATAGTGTTCTTGTTGAAAATGTAATCGCCTGTTAATTACTATGTTAATTTCTAATACTTTGGAAAATCTACTACTTTTTTATGTGTTGTTCTTGCGCATGTGAATAAATGTTGTTACCTTTGCATGTCGAAACTAAAAAATCACATGCTTATGAAAACTCATTTACTTTCTTTTGTTTTTGTTGCACTGATTGCAACTTCTTCAAGTTTTGCGAACAATCTTTCTCTTATTGGTGATGCTACGCCTGGTGGTTGGTCCTTGGATAGTGCTATTGTGATGAAGCCAGTAGCAGATGGCATTTATGAGTTTGTAGGAGATCTAAAGGATGGTTCGCTCAAGTTTGTTGTTCAGCATGATTTTGTCCCTTCTTATGGACCACAAACGAATGGCGATTTGCTGGAGTTTGGAATTATTGAGCTAACCTATCGAGCTTCGTATGAAGAACCTGATAATGCGTTTGCTGTCACAGCTGGTCGCTATTCGCTTACGCTTGATGTGTCAGATACCGTGGCTAAATTAGCCGTTTCAGATGGAACAGGTTTGCCTGACAAGTGGTATGTGAAGTATCCAGATACTATTTATGCTGTTGGCAATGCTACACAAGCAGGATGGAGTGCTATTGATGCAATAGCGATGGCTGAAACAGCGGATAATTCAGGTGTTTATGTAGATACATTATTATTGACTCCTGGAGAATTGAAATTCCTCTGCCAAAAAGATTGGGGTGCTGGTTATGGTGCCAGTATCGCCTATGCACCTATTACGGGTGCTGGTGAGTACGCACTTATGCAGCTGGACTCTACTGATATGAAGTTTGTGCTAACTCCTGCATTACCAACGGAGTATGTGGTAGCAGTCAATCTAATGACACGAACACTTACTTTACAGTCTAACCATGTGGTATATCCAGACACCCTATACATATTAGGTTCTGCTGTTGGTGGTTGGAGTTGGGACGACAATACGCAGATAATGCTTTCTCAAGAAGAGGGAATTTACACATGGCAAGGAAATGTGGTAGAGGGAGAATTGAAGTTCTTTGTAGAAAAAGATTTCTTGGCTTTGGCTTTTGGCGCAACCCATGAGAATACAGTTATTCACGATACAGGTGAATATACCTTGGCATTGCTCGGGGAAGAGGATAATAAGTTTTTTGCCCCTAATGCGCAGGTACAAATGACTGTTAATCTCAAGGAGATGACATTATCTGTAGTCGTTGAAGTGTTGAACGCCCTTGAAATGGTTACTTCGGATGACGCTATTATGCTTTACGATATCATGGGTAATCTGCGTATGGTTACTGCCGAGCAAATTTCTACGAATGAACTGCCTGATGGTATTTATATTGTAAAGACTGCTACTCAATCCAAGAAAATTATTGTTAAATAAAGTCATATGAAACATAAATCTATACTGACTGCATTATGGCTTGCATTGGCTTGTGTTCTTCCTCTAAGAGCACAAGTCCATGGTGTCATTGTGGATGTGCATGGAGAGCCGCTCATAGGTGTCAATGTGATGTTAGAGGGTTCTGCCATAGGTACGATTACTGATTTTGATGGAAATTTTGAGTTAGATGTAGAGGTGCCTGCTGTTCTGCAAATCAGTTATATGGGCTATGATGCGCTCTCTGTTACCGCTAATGATACTTCCGCCCTTCGTATTACGATGCACGAGAGCACGGAGCAACTGGAGGAGGTAGTTGTTGTCGGGTATGGTGTGCAGAAGAAGAGCGACCTTACGGGTAGTATTGCCCAAGTGAGCGAAAAAGAGTTGCAGAAATTGCCGTCGCCTTCTTTAGGTGCTGCGTTGGAAGGGCGTGCAGCAGGTTTGCAGGTAACGGGTTCTGGTGCCCCTGGTAGCAATGTGAGTTTGGCTATTCGTGGTATGGGTAGCATCAATAACTCCAATCCATTGATTGTGATAGATGGCGTACCAACCGATGTACCGTTGAATATGATTAATATGGACGATGTGGCTACGGTGGATGTACTCAAAGATGCTTCTGCTACAGCTATCTATGGTTCGCGTGGTGCGTATGGCGTAGTCATTATTACTACGAAAAAGGGAGCGAAGGAGAAGGGACATATAGCCCTTAAAGCTTCGTTTGGATTTGACCAAATTCAGCGTACATTACCTCTGTTGAAGGCGTATCAATTTGCCTCGTTACACAATGAGATGATGGCCCATGCAGGTCAACCACAGAATATTGCCTTTACGGATCCACTGCTGTTGGGTACGGGTACGGATTGGACATCGGAGTTGTATCAGTTTGCCCCTACTCAAAACTATTCTCTCAATTATTCTGGTGGCACAGAGAAGTCTAATTTCTATGTGTCGGGTGCGTATTTCAACCAAAAAGGTATTGTTAAAACTACCTCCTATGAGCGTCTTACTATTCAGTTTAATCACGATACGGAATTGCTAAAATGGCTACGGTTTGGACATAAGTTGAGCTTGAATCACGATGTGAAGCAATCGGGCGATTATAATATTCTCAATACGATGATTGCTTTACCTACGCAAGCTATTAAGAACGAAGACGGCACATGGGCTGGACCAGTAGGTTTGGCGATGTATGTAGGCGATGTGGCAAACCCTATCGGTAAGATGATGGAGAATCAATCCACCACCAACGGCTATAACCTGCTGGGGAATATCTATGCGGAGATCAAACCATTGGATTGCCTCACTTTTAAGTCCACTTTTGGTATGCAGGTAATGTATTGGGATACCAATAAGTGGACACCTCAATACGATTGGGCACCTATAGCGCAGCCTGAATCGGAAGCCTTTCGTTCGTTCGACAAGTCAGTGACATGGTTGTGGGATAATACATTGACTTTCATGAAAACCATCAAGCAGAAACATGCTTTGACTGCCATGATAGGTGAATCCATGCAGGCTAATACCTACGAGTTTATGAGTGGCTCTATCCAAGGCTTCATCAGTGAGTCTGCGCAGCAACTCTCCAACGGAACACTTGATCCTGTCCTCGCGGGCAATAAATCCGATTGGGCATTACTCTCGTTCATGGCACGCGTGTCGTATGGGTACGATAACCGCTATTTGATTACTGCCACTTGTCGTGCAGATGGTAGTAGTCGTTTTGCCAAGCAGAACAGATGGGGTATCTTCCCCTCTGCTGCATTGGCTTGGCGCGTGAGCGAGGAACCGTGGTTTAATAAGTCGTTTGCGGTATCTGACCTAAAGATTCGTGCTGGATATGGTCTAACAGGTAATCAAGCCGCTGTAGGCAACTATGCCTATGCCTCGCAGTTGCAAACGGTACAGTATAGTTTCGGAGGTAAACAGGTAGCAGGTTTAGCACCTTGGGTGTTGCCTAATCCAAATGTGCGTTGGGAGACGGTAGAGCAATATAATGTTGGTGTGGACTTGGCGTTGTTAGACCAACGCTTGTTTGCCAATATTGATGGTTATATCAAGAATACAAATGACATGTTAGTCCCCATGTCGGTGCCTGTTACATCGGGTTATTCGGACGAAGCAGTGCCTAATATCAATGCGGGTAAGATGCAGAATATGGGTGTGGAGGTATCGCTGAAATCACTCAACTTCAAAGGGGATTTCCAATGGACAACAACTGTGAATTTTGCATATAATCACAATAGAATTTTATCGTTGAATGGGGATGTGCCAATGTACTTTGGCAATAATATCCATGCTGTAGGATATGCCCTCAGTTCGTTCTATGGTTATGTGGTGGACGGTATTTTCCAATCGCAAGAGGAGATTGATGCTTCGGCTATTCAGACCGTGGGTAGCAGTAAGTTTACCTCTACCCAACCTGGAGATATTCGTTTTCGTGATTTGAATAGCGATGGCATTATCAACGATGATGATCGCACGATACTCGGTTCGCCCATGCCAACGCTCACATTCTCAATGAATAACGCTTTTGCATGGAAGGGGTTTGATTTGGAAATCTACTTACAGGGTGTAGCAGGTAACCAAATTTATAATGGTAATCGCGCCGCATTGGAGGCGATGTCTGTGGCGCAAAACCAATTGGTTACCGTCTTGGATAGATGGTCGCCTACTAACCCCTCTACAACGATGCCGCGTGCGGTGTTCTCGGACCCCAATAAGAACAATCGCGTTAGCAATCGCTTCTTGGAGGATGGTTCGTATTTGCGACTGAAGAGTATTACATTGGGCTATACCTTACCAAAGCGATTAACCGAGAAGGCGCATATGAGCGAAGTTCGTTTCTCCTTTTCGGGGCAGAACTTATTTACTTTAACTCGTTATACAGGTCTTGACCCTGAAGTGGGTGGTGCTGGTGTTGATACCAATGTGTATCCAGTAACGCGTAATTTTACCTTTGGCTTGAATATAACATTCTAATTGGCAATGATGATGAAAAAGATAGTATATTTTCCTTTGAATGTAGTGCTGATATTGACACTACTACTTTCTGGTTGCGATTTCTTGAATCGTTCGCCATATGATTCGGTAGATACATCACAAGGTTTTCAAACCCTTGCAGATGCAGAGGCGGCTATCAATGCCGCATACCAGCCTCTGCAATGGGCAAAACTATATAATATGCGTATATGGACACTGGATATTATTGCAGGTAATAGCGAGGTGGGTGCTGGCGGTGGAACCGATGGCGAAGAAACGGTGGATTTAGCCAATTTTATTGCCGATGCGGATAACTTTGCTGCTTTGGATTTGTGGCGCGGACCTTCACCTGGTATCTTACGCTGTAATTTTGTGCTGCAAAAGGTGCCTGCGATGAATATAGATGAAACTATTAAGGGGCGCATTTTGGGCGAAGCACATTTCCTGCGTGCTCACTACTATTTCCTTTTGGTGCGTCTATTTGGTGGGGTACCTTTGCAGACCGAACCTGCCGACTCGAATAGCGATTTGCTCTTGCCACGCGCATCAGCAGAAGAAGTATATGAGTTAATTGTGGAGGACTTAGACCAAGCCATTACCCTATTACCCCAACGCTCTGCTTATACGCAGGAGCACATCGGTCGCGCCACAAAAGAAGCTGCTATGGCAGAATTAGCACGCGTGTATCTGACACACTATCAGGATTACGAACATTATCAACTGGTGGTAGATTTGTGCGAGGAAATCAGGAAGATGGGGTATCAGTTGGAAGCGAATTATGCAGACCTATGGAATCCATCGAAGCAGAATGGAGTAGAGTCCATTTTTGAAGTGCAGTATTACGGAAAGACCAACTATGACTTCTGGTCGAATGAGAATCAATCATCTTGGTTGTCCACCTTTACTGGACCTCGCAACTCGGGTATGGCAGCAGGTTGCTATGGTTGGAACCAACCTACAGCAGAGTTTGTTAGCCAATACGAAACAGGCGATGTGCGCAAAGAGAAAACGATATTCTATACGGGCTGTCCTACCTTTGACGGAATGACCTACAGTTCCGCATATTCCACCACAGGTTATAATGTGCGTAAGTTCTTGCTTACCAAGACACAATCGCCTGATTATAACACCTCTAATCAAAACTGGGTAGTCACTCGCTATGCCGATGTGTTGTTGATGAAAGCGGAAGCACTCAACGAGATGGGACAAACCACCTTGGCAGAGGCACCTTTGTATGAGGTGCGTTGCCGTGCAGGATTGACCAATCGCTCTACTATTGAGGGGTTGAGCCAAATGCAAATGCGTGAGAAGATTATCCATGAGCGTCGTATGGAGTTGGCTTTTGAAGGACATCGCTGGTTCGATATGATTCGCTATAAAGATAATTATGCGCTCAATTTCTTACATTCGATAGGTAAGACTGCTGCAACCAGCAAACATTTGCTTTTACCTATCCCTACGCAAGAGAGAGAGGCAAATCCTAAGTTAACCCAAAATCCAGGATGGTAATATGAAAAGATCGTTTTTTATCAGTTTATGTATAGCAACCCTGTTTTTAGGTTGCGAATATTCAATCAACCTTGATAAGGGTGAAGAGGAATTAACTTTGTCGGTGTCTCCAGATACTATTGTGCTGAATCAACGAGAGGGTAGTAGTCAGATAGTTGAGTTTGTTTGGACCAGTGGCACCAATCACGGTACGGGTTCTGCTATTGCATACGAATTGCAAATAGATTTGCAGGATAGCGATAGTGCATTTGCCGATGGTATTCATTGGGTATTGGGCAAAACAGCATCTCATACATTATCCTTCTCACATACGGAATTGCAAGATACATTGATGCATTATTTCCCTTCTCTTCAGTTGGAAGCATATACGACCTTGCAAGCCCGTGTAATAGCCACCATAGTGATGACGCAAGAAGTGCAAGTGTCACCCATCATCACTCTGGTAGTTATGCCGTATGCGGAGCGTCCCCAAGAGTTATATCTTGTTGGTAATGCTACTCCTAATGGTTGGGATGCACAACGAGCACAATACATGAAACAAGACACAGAAGACCCCAGTCTATTTACTTATGAAGGCGTATTAAGCAGGGGAGAATTCAAGTTGTTGCTAAAACCAGGCGAATGGTTGCCATGCTATGTGCGCAATGCCGAAGATTCCACCAAAATGGTGTATCGTGCAACAGAAGAAGCCTATCCTGATTGTAAGTGGTGGATACCTAAAAAATCGAATTACCGCATTGAAGCCCATGTGGATAATCTGACTATGACAATCGTTGATTTGGGTGGAGATTTTGAAGAACCAATCTTCTACGAAATATACATGATTGGCGATGCTACACCAGGCGGTTGGTCTTGGGACAATGTGACTGCATTGGTGCAAGATGCTGAAGACATCAATCATTTCAGCTACAGCGGACCACTATTCGCAGGAGAGATTAAGTTCCCCACGGAGATTGTACACGACTGGAGTGGGCAGTTCTTGTTGGCACCTACTGCCAATTGTGAACCCACTGAGAATGGTACATATATAGTAGGTAACACGCCAGATAATAAATGGGCGATTCCAGTCGCTGGTAATTGGCAAATAGATATTCATGCGGATAAACAAACCATTAGTTTTCAACAGCAATAAGCACTACGCGTTATGAAATCAGTAATTTTATCTAAAAAGCAACGAAATATGAAACGCTTTGCAAGTATTATCACTCTGAACATCCTGATGGTAATTGGTATGATGGCATGCAATGGCATAGACCCAGTGTTAGACCCCATTACCTATGGCGAAAATTATATTGCGGTTCAACTCTCTACAGACAAGGCATGTTATGCACCTGGCGAATCGGTTGTTTTTTCGCTCAACCAGATGCCTGGTGCCTCTGCTGTGATGGTTCGTTATCGTCATATGGGCGAAACCGTAGAAGAGCATGTACTCACCTCCACACAATGGACATGGCGACCTCCTACACAGGATTATCGGGGCTACTTGGTGGACCTCTATGTGGGCGATAGTGTATATGCGTCGGTGGCTGTAGATGTATCTTCTACACCCGAGAAGTTTGTGCGCAATGGCTTTTTATCTGCTTATGGCAATCTCAGCCAAAAGGAGATAATGACGGTTGTCAATTCGCTCAATCGTTTTCACATCAACTATGTGCAATTTCAGGACTGGCATTGGAAACATCATCGCCCACTGGCTGGCACTACGACTTCGCCTATGGATGTATGGACGGATATTATCTCCCGCAACTGCTATCGCAGCACAGTGGATGCCTATATCACGGCTGCGCACGAACGCAATATGAAGTGCCTATTCTACAATCTCCTCTATGGCGCATTGAACGATGCTCACGAGGATGGTGTCAGCCGTGATTGGTATGTTTTTAGTGATAGACAACACAATACGCCTGTATTTCATCCATTATCATCGCCATTCAAGAGTGCCATATATGTGGTTAACCCCAATAATAAAGCGTGGCAGACATATCTTGGCGAGAGGAATAACGATGTGTATCAAGTCTTTGATTTTGATGGTTGGCAAATCGACCAGTTGGGACCGCAAGGCAATGTGTATGATTACAATGGTAATTCGATATCCTTAATTGACGGATTTGCGCCTATGATAGAATACTCCAAGCAACTGCAACCTGAGAAACGATTGGTGATGAATGCTGTAGGACAATATGGGCAAGAAAAAATATCTAAGACCCCTGTGGATTTTCTCTACACTGAGGTTTGGGATAAACCAACCAACCGTGGCTACACTGTTTTGTCGGATGTGATTACCAAGAACTATACGCTCAGTGGTGGTAAAGCCACTGTATTGGCAGCGTACATGGATTATAATCATGGCATCAAAGGACGAGGTTACTTCAATACATCTGGTGTTCTGATGACCACAGCTGCGGCTCACGCATGGGGTGGTACCATTCTGCAAATGGGTGAACACATGCTATGCAATGAGTATTTCCCAAATAGCAACTTGTCGATGCACGGAGATTTGTATCGTGCTATGATTGCTTATTACGATTTCATTACTGCCTACGAGAACCTGCTGCGTGACGGTGGAGAATGGTTTGGAGTGGATGTGGAAAGCATGGATGAGCAATGCGTCTTTAACCAGTGGCCTGCAGTCAAGGGGCAAGTGGCTACCGTGGGCAAAGCGCAAGAGGGTAGGGATATTATTCACCTGTTATCCTATCGCAATGCTGTGCATTTGGATTGGTGCGACACCAATGCCAATCAAGGCGAACCTGATTTGCTGACAGATTTGTCTGTTAGACTGCCTGCTAAAATGCAACCTGCACATGTGTATGTGGCTACGCCCGATGCGAAATTCTCGGTGGCTCAAGAACTGGATTTTGACTATGCCGATGGTATGCTGACGCTCACTATTCCGTCCTTGAAATACTGGACAATGCTGTGGGTTGAATATGAATAATCAAAAGATGATACACAGTATGAAGAAGTTTTTTTTGATAATAGGTCTGCTATGTGGACTAACCACTATGGCAGCGGAGCATAGGCTTCTATCGCCCGACGGACGACTGGCATTGTCGGTATATACAGACAATGGTCAACCCACCTATACCTTGTCTTTTGATCAAACGCCTGTGGTGTTGCCTTCTCATTTGGGATTGCAATTGCGTGGTGAAAAGGGTCGTATGGCTTTTGGAACAAACGAGTTTGATAATCATACGGATAAGGGACACAGTCTGATGGCGGGTTTTGAGATGGATGAAGCGGTGCAGCGTACATCGTTTGATGAGACTTGGGCGACTGTATGGGGTGAAGAACGCGAGATTCGCAACCACTACAATGAGATGGTGGTGACCTTCCGTCAGGGTGCAGCTGATCGCTATATACAGGTGTGCTTTCGCTTGTTTAACGATGGTTTGGGCTTTCGCTATATCTTTCCTCAACAACGCAATCTTAACTACTTTGTTATTGAGGAGGAATTGACTGAGTTCGCTATGCCAGGCGATATTACGGCTTATTGGATTCCTGGTGACTACGATACGCAGGAGTACGAATATACGCGCTGCCGCCTGAGTGAAATTCGCGCCTTGCAAGAGGGTGCGCGCAAGGCGAACTTATCGCAAACAGCGTTTTCTTCTACGGGTGTGCAGACGCCTGTACTGCTGAAAACCGACAATGGTATTTGGCTTAATATCCATGAGGCAGCATTGGTCAACTATTCGTGTATGCACTTGGACTTGAATGATAGCACGATGGTTTTCCGTTCGTGGTTGACTCCTGATATAGATGGCACGAAAGGTCATATCCAAACTGATGCTGTGAGCCCATGGCGCGTGGTGATGGTAGGTGCAACAGCCAAAGACATTTTGGCATCGCGTATCGTGCTGAATCTGAATGAGCCTTGCAAGATTGAAGACACTTCTTGGATTAAGCCGATGAAGTATGTGGGTGTATGGTGGGAGATGATTGCAGGTATGCGCGACTGGTCTTATACATGGGATTTCCCCTCTATCCATATCGGCAAAACTGATTACTCCAAGGCGAAACCTCATGGTCGCCACGGTGCTACTACGGAGAATGTGAAACGCTATATTGACTTTGCTGCTAAATATGGCTTTGGTGGCGTGCTGGTAGAAGGATGGAATATAGGTTGGGAAGACTGGTTCGGCAACGAGAAGGACTTTGTGTATGACTTTGTGACACCATATCCTGATTTTGATGTAGAGGAGATTCACGATTATGCAAAGAGCAAAGGTGTTAAGATGATTATGCACCACGAGACATCGGGTGCGATACGCAATTATGAGCGATGGTTGGATACAGCGTATCAGTTTATGAACAAATATGAATATCCTGCGGTGAAATCGGGTTATGTGGGCAATCTGTTGCCTATTGGCGAGCATCACTATTCGCAGTGGATGGTTAATCACTACCAGTATTGTATTGAGAAGGCGGCTAAGTACAAGATTATGGTGAATGCACACGAGGCGGTTCGTCCGACAGGTTTGTGCCGAACATGGCCTAACTTGATAGCCAATGAGTCGGCACAGGGTACGGAGTATCAGGCCTTTGGTGGGGCAGCTGCGAACCATACGACCATGTTGCCATTTACTCGACTGATAGGTGGTCCGATGGACTATACGCCGGGTATCTTTGAAAACGACATACACAAGATAAATCCGAATAGCACTTCTTGGTGCAATACGACTATCTGCAACCAACTCTCGCTGTATGTGACGCTGTATAGTCCATTGCAAATGGCAGCTGACTTGCCACAAAATTATGAGCGATTCCAAGATGCGTTGCAGTTTATCGTGGATGTACCCGTGGAGTGGGATGCGCCTTATTACTTGGAGGCAGAGCCATATGAGTATGTGACTATTGCTCGTAAGCAGAAGGACAAGGAGGCATGGTTTGTGGGTTCCACGAATGGTTATGAACCCCGTACATCGGTGCTCGATTTGTCTTTCTTACCCGAGGGCAAATATACAGCTACCATCTATCGTGACACAAAAGATGCGCACTACAAAACAAATCCTCAGGCATATGTGATAGAGAAGAAGGTGGTTAGCAATAAGAGCAAACTGAAAATCTTCACCGCATCAGGTGGTGGATATGCCGTTAAAATTGAACGAAATTAAGAATATTAACCTCTTAAAATATTTGTATTATGAAAAAAATCGTATTATCTTTTTTGTTGGTAATTTTACCCTTCGTGGTGTCTAATGCCCATCCTACGCGGATTTATTTGATTGGTGATGCAACACCTACAGGTTGGTCTTTGGAAACTGCTCCATTAATGGAAAGGGTGAGCGATGGCGTTTACGAATGGGTGGGAAACTTGAACGGTGGTTCGCTGAAGTTTCTTAGCCAAAAAGATTGGGTGCCTTCTTATGGTCCCACAGAGAATAATACTCCACTTGCAGCGGGGGCAATGGCTTTGTCACTTCGCACAAATTATGAAGATCCAGACAATGCCTTTTCCGTTACGGCAGGTCGTTGGTCGTTGCGTGTGGATTTGACGGGCGAAACACCTCAAATCATCGTAGCTGATGGTACGGGGTTAGCAGATAAAGGATATGCAACTTATTCTCCGCTTGCGTCCATCTATGCGATAGGCGACGCAACCGCTGCGGGATGGACTATAGAAAACGCAATAGAAATGAAAGAAACAACCACAAATAGTGGAATGTATGCTGCTGTACTAAACTTGAATAAAGAAGGCGAATTGAAGTTCTTGAATCAGAAGGATTGGGGAAATGGTTATGGTGCGACTATTGCCAATACTCCTATTACAGGTGCTGGGGAATATGACATTGCAACTTTGGATGCAGATGATAAAAAATTTGTAACGAATATTGCTGCTGCGACAGATTATGAGGTGATTGTAGATGTAAATAGGAGTAAACTAATCGTAAAAAATACATATGACAGCAAATCGGGGCATTATATCTACTTTAAGAATACCGATAATGCATGGACCAATGTGTATTTGCGTATTGGTCGTGCAGATCATGTATATACTAAGGCGTTCGAAGCAATAGAAGGTACCGATTGGTGGAGATGCGAGACACCCGATTATGAGAACTACACGCACTTTACAATCACAGACAATGCGGATGCTACCGCTCCTGTTACCACTTATCTAGACGGAGCAAACCGCTTGTATGAGTATAGTTATGATTTGACCGAAGATCGTTGGTTTGTTTTGACCGATGGACCTAACGCCAATGGAACGCATTATTATTGGAACAACACTTCTGACCTACACGAATACACGGTGTATTTGGTGCCAGAGGAGTTGAATTGGGTAAATGGTTGGGCCAACGAAAAAAGTGTACATCTGGAGTTGAATTGGACCGATATACCTGCTGTACGATTGAATAAGGAGGTGAAAATGTCGCCTATAGAAGAGGGCTCGCATATTTACAAGGGGACCATTAAAATTCCATTTGAACAAGTCTATGGTATGAACTTCAAACTGTATGAAGAGACTACATATATAGAGACCTATGCCATCTATTATGATGCTTATTACCAAGCTTCCGAATGGAATGGAAAGCTCATTAGCCATGCCAAGAACGATGATGGGAACCAATGGTGGTTTGATTATCCAGCACCAGAACATACGGTAGAAGCAGGGCATACGATCTATTTCGATAATACGAAAACGAAATGGGCGCAGCCTTATCTGCGTGTAGGTCGCGCAAAAGCGCATGGCTATAGTGGCAATCATGTACACTCTTATCCATTTACACGCGTTGGAACTACTGATATTTGGACTTTAACTACGGAGGAGTACATTGGAGCTGAGGCATGGACCATTAGCAATGTCAATCAAAGCAGCGATGAGAATGTGTACTCGGCAGGGGGCGGAGTCAGTGGTAAGCAACGAGTGTTCTATTTTAAAGAGTCTATAGATAAAGATATATGCGTGAAGGTCACAGAATCAGCCGCTTATGGAACCGATGATTGGGGCGTAGCATATTGGGGTTGTGAAATTACAGATGAGAATCCAATATACACTCGCAATGTTACAGTAGGTCGCTACGGCACTATCTGTTTGCCTCAAGCGTCTGCGGCATGTTCGGGTGCGGATTTCTATACCGTTATCGGTAAGGAGCTGAAAGATGGTGATCCAACAAGCATTGTTATCGAAACTGTGTCTTCGTTGCAAGCTGGTGTACCATACTTGTTCTATGCGAAAGATAATCTGCTTGCAGTTGCACTCACGGGCGAGGTGGCTGCTGCAGCGGGAAGTAGTAATGGTATGATTGGTTCGTTTGTGGAAGATAATATAGTAGATAGTGAGAACCACTATATTCTTCTAAACAATGAGTTGTGTAAAGTCAACCAGAGCAAGGTGGGCGCAAATCGTGCTTATTTCGATCTCTCGCAAATGCGTTTGTTTGATCCTGCACAACCTGCACAGGGCGTGCGTCAGCGTATGGGAGTTTCTCCACAAGGTGTAGCTGCTGGTGTGGATGAGATTACAGGTGAGAACATGGATGTTCGCAAAGCCATTGTAAATGGACAATTGGTGATTATACAAGGTAAGCAAATGTATAATGCCCAAGGACAAGTAATCAAGTAAGACTATACAAAAATTTCGATTATGAAAAAGCAATATATTCAACCTCAATCAACGGCTGTTGCCTGTGAATCCATGCAAGTGATTTGCGCAGGTTCAGGTGATATAAATATACGCATCTCGGTTTCTACAGGGTATATTCCTACAGGAGAAACAGGCGATTAACAATATCAAAAGTAGTAATGCCCTTTGCCCAGTTCCTCGTGGACTGGGCATGGTGTTTATGGGCATATCTTTCCACGGTTATGTTCTGACCATTGAACATCACGGAAATGCACGGAAACATGCGCGGAGCATAGAAAAAATCGTTCAACCAAAGGGATATAAGAAATTTTAACTATCTAAACCAAGAATGTCGATTATGCTGATGGATTGTATGTCAGCGAGATATGAGTAGAATAGCCAATGAAAGAACTTTTAGCAAAAGATGCTGTAACAGTGGAACAGTTGAACAGATCTTTCTTAATCCTCGTCCGTACGCGTACGGGGACGAAAGTATAAAAACATCTGTTCCACTGTTCACCTAAAAAAAATCGTAGGGTGACAAACCGACAAAAATCGCTGATTTCTATCGAAACCACTTCGTTACCACTCTGATGTTCCTTTAACAATCATCATCGAGAAGTAATCTGGTTGCGGGGGTGGCGGGAAAGTCAGAGTGCTGACCGAGTGGTATGCGAAGAAACGAGTGAAATGCAGCAAATACGCACCTTTTTTATCAAAAAATACATTTTTTTCCTAAAAAATTTGCGTATTTGCATTTTTTGTAGTACCTTTGCAGGCGCTTTCGAAAAAAAGCATTTCAGACAAAGCATGTCTTATCACGCTGAGGTGTGGGGAAGGATGGGTGAGTGGCTGAAACCAACAGTTTGCTAAACTGTCGTACGGGTAACCGTACCGGGGGTTCGAATCCCCCTCCTTCCGCAGAGTTTTTGAAAAACCGAGTCCAAGTTCACTTGAACTCGGTTTTTTGGAAAAAAGATACATGCGTGAAGACCATGGATTGTTTAGAAAAAACATCTTGATTATGAAAAATGTGAAAAAGATTTTCTTTGTAGCTGCTATCGCTTTACTGGTCGTCTTTGTGGGCTTTATAGAGCAGTATTATCGCTTAGAAGTATGTAATTTTGTTAGTCGTGATGGCGAAAGTCATAGCTATTATGTATATCCTGACATGTCAGCAGATTCGCTATACTGCTTGATGTGTATGGATTATGAAGTGCAGTCGGAGGACGCTTGGCACGCACACAGCAAACATATGCTCTATCAGCAACCCAAAAAAGGCTACTATCGTTTCCCCGCAGAGATGGGTAATAAACATTTGATCCGTCGTTTGCAGTTGGGCGAAGAGACACCTATTCGTTTGTCCTTTACGCAAGCCGTGCGTACGCCCGCGCAATTGGCAGGTTTGATGGATAAGAAATTGCTATTAGACTCCGCAGAAGTCCTTGCCCGACTGACCGACAAAACCTATATGGCAAAATTTGGACTAACACCAGAGACGGCAGTGTGCTTGTTTATTCCGAATACCTACGAGGTGTATTGGACTATTACTCCCGACCAACTGTTTGCGCGTATGCACAAGGAATATCAACGATTTTGGAACGAAGAGCGTCTTGCCAAAGCCAAGCAAATAGGTTTAACCCCAGTAGAAGTGGCTACATTGGCATCCATCGTAGCATCGGAAACCAACAGAAAAGAGGAACACCCTACCATAGCATCGCTCTACATTAACCGTCTGCGCAAAGGTATTGCTTTGCAAGCCTGCCCAACCGTAATCTTTGCAGTGGGGGACTTCAAGATGCGCCGCGTGCTGAAACGACACCTGAAAATAGATTCACCCTACAATACCTATACCCAGCGTGGTTTGCCCCCCGGACCTATCCGCTTGGCTCGTCCCGATGTGATTGATTCCGTGCTGAATGCCCCCAAAACGGATTACCTATACATGTGCGCTAATCCCGATTTCTCGGGTACGCATGTGTTCTCCTCCAGCTACAGCAAACACAGCGCCGTGGCAAGGCAATATCAGCAGGAACTGAATAAAAGAAGGGTGAGATGAATCCTGCTGCCGGATACCTGAAGTCAAAGATGATGGGCTTCCGGCTTCTGGCTGCAGGACACCAATTATAAATAAAGCATGTACCGCCTTAGTTCTACATACCAGCCCATGGGCGACCAGCCCGAAGCTATCCGCCAACTGGTGGACGGCTTGCGTATGGGAGCCGAGGCACAGACATTACTCGGCGTGACAGGTTCGGGTAAGACCTTCACAATAGCCAATGTGATTGCTCAAGCAAATCGCCCAACCCTGATTCTCAGCCACAACAAGACCCTTGCCGCACAGCTATACAGCGAGATGCGCCAGTTCTTTCCACACAATGCCGTGGAATACTTCGTTTCGTACTACGACTACTACCAACCCGAAGCCTATATCCCTTCTACCGACACCTATATTGAAAAAGACCTATCTATCAACGAAGAGATAGACCGACTGCGACTGAGTGCGATAGCGGCACTGCTGAGCGGACGGAAAGATGTGGTGGTGGTGTCGTCGGTGAGTTGCCTATACGGTATTGGCAACCCGCAGGACTTTAGCCAGTCGTGTATAACGGTAGAGAAATACAAGCCCTTCAAAATAGAGGCATTGCTACATGCACTGGTGGAATCGCAGTATGTGCGCAACGACAATGAACTCACGCGCGGTCGCTTTCGCGTGAAAGGCGACACGGTGGATATAGCCCTCGCATACGCCGATTATGTGTTGCGCATTGAGTTCTTTGGCAACGAGATAGACGCTATCACTACACTGGACTTGGTGACGCTGGATGTAATCGATGCGTTTGATACCTATAATATCTATCCTGCTATGATCTTCTGTACCAACCCCGACAAGGTGGCGACCGCCATCACGCAAATCAAATTGGACTTGGCTAATCAGGTGATGCATTTCCAAGAGATAGGCGAACCGCTCTATGCCAAGCGCATAGAGGAACGCGTGAAATATGATTTGGAGATGATACAAGAGTTGGGTTATTGCTCTGGCATTGAGAACTATAGCCGCTATTTTGATGGTCGAGAAGCAGGTACACCGCCGTATTGTTTGTTGGATTATTTTCCGAAGGATATGCTGCTGGTGATCGATGAGAGCCATGTCACTGTGCCTCAGATTCATGCTATGTTTGGTGGGGATAAAGCGCGCAAAGACAACCTCGTACAATATGGTTTCCGCCTGCCTGCGGCGCGCGATAACCGACCGTTGACCTTTGATGAGTTTGAGCAAAAAACAGGACAGACCATCTATGTATCGGCTACGCCTGCGGACTACGAGTTGAAGCGTTCGGAGGGAGTGGTGATAGACCAATTGATTCGTCCTACGGGTCTGCTGGATCCAGAGATAGAGGTGCGCCCATTGGATCATCAGGTGGATGATTTGATGGAAGAGATACGCCAGCGTGTGGAGCGCGAGGAGCGTGTGCTGGTGACAACGCTTACCAAACGCATGGCGGAAGAGATGGACGAATACCTACGCCGCTACGGCGTGCGTTCGGCGTATATTCACTCGGATATAGATACGCTGGAGCGTGTGCAGATTATGGAAGACTTGCGGCGTGGGCTATACGATGTGCTGGTGGGCGTGAACCTATTGCGTGAGGGATTGGACTTACCCGAAGTGTCGCTGGTGGCTATACTGGATGCCGACAAAGAGGGTTTCTTGCGTGACCATCGTTCGCTGACACAGACAGCAGGTCGTGCTGCACGCCATGTGAACGGTCATGTGATCATGTACGCCGACCGTATCACGCGTTCGATGCAGATGACAATCGACGAGACCAACCGTAGGCGTGCCAAGCAGATGGCATACAACGAAGCGAATAACATTACCCCAACGGCACTGAACAAGAAGATAGAATCCAGTCCGCTGATAGCCCTCATGCGCAAAGAACAAGAGGAACAGAAGGTGCTGGAGAAGAAGATTCAAGAGGGTTGGAAGACAGCCGCATGGCAGCAATACAATGCCAAGGACTTGCGCAAAGCAATCGACAAACAACGCAAAGCGATGTTGGCAGCGGCGAAAGACCTCAACTTTGATGTGGCAGCCCGCCTGCGCGATGAACTGCTGCAAATGGAAGATAAATTGCAGGCGATGGGTTAGCGATTATTTACACAACGCAAAGAACGCACAGGACTGACAGCGTTGTGTTTGTTCGGTAGGCATAAAGGGTATGGCAGCGTTGTGAATTTCTTGTAATAAGGTTGAAAGCCCCTCTAAAAACGCTGTCTCCGTTTCAGTATCAAAGACAAATTCAGTTTCCCCAGTAGCGTGAATGAGCGTATTCACATCTTCGGATTTCGACATGCCTCGTGCAGGATATATGTGTGGCGCAAGGCATGTGCTGCTATTCATGTAGGATGGCTTTTGTTGGTTGAGTAGCCAGCAATAGAGTAGGGTCTGCAATGCCTTATCTTGATTTTCCGTGCGATGGAAAACATGCTCCATATCACGGTATTCTACTTGTGCTTTGCCCGTCTTGTAGTCTATAACGCGCAAGGTGTTGCCTTGTTTATCAATGCGGTCAATAAAACCATAGAAAGGCACTACGCCCACTTGTGGTACATTGAGTTGTCCTTGCACTTTCTGTTCGCTGTCAAGGTAGGTGAAAGGTGCTTGTAGCTTGTCGTATGCCAATATGTTGCGTACATAATTCTGTACAACATAGCGTGCAAGGCAATCGTTGCGTATCGCATCAATGGGCAGTTCGTCCCATTTGTCATCAGTGAGTGCATCGATGATGGATTGTATGTCGGATGCTGTCACGGTTAGGTTGGCATAGGGGGCATATAGTGTTTGCATCACCTCGTGCAATACGGTTCCAATTGTTGCGTCTGAAGCGGTAACATCTTCTTCCTGCTTGGGCTCGTGTATGCCTCGCACATAGCGGTAGTAGAATTGCTTTTGGCAGAATAGATAGGAGTTCATCGCCGAAGCAGAGAACCCGCGTTGGCGAATCTGAGATAGTTGGTCTAAAACAAGGGCGTCTTTGGTGACCTCAATGGCTTTTTTTGTAGGTGTGGATAGTGGACTCACGACACTCACTTGCTCGATGTTGACGCCGTATTGCCATTGCAGTTGGTAGAAATAGCGCGACACCTCGCCAGAGTGTTGGTCATCGGCTACGGCATTGGTGATGAACCATACGCGTTTGGCGTAGGACAGCATACGATAGAAATTGTATGCAAAAATAGCATCCTGCCTCTCGGGGGTAGGCAGTCCAAATCCGCGGCGCAGGATATATGGTATAAAACTATTATTGTGTGCGCGACCCGGATAGAGGTCGTCGTTGAAGCCCGTGATGATGAGGTTGTCGAAGTCCAGCGCGCGTGTCTCCAGCACACCCATGACCTGCAAGCCGTCTAAAGGTTCGCCCGTGTAGGGAATGGTGCTTTGCATGGTCAGCATACGCAGTATCTGCATGACCGCCTCGGCAGAGATAGTGAGTTGAGGATATTGCGCCAGTGCATGCTCTGTCATATCCAACGCCTTGGTGAGCAGATAGCATGCTTCGCTGTTGGCAGGTATGCGCATGTCGCAGAGGCGTTGGCGCAAGGCAGCTATCATTTCTTCGCCAGTTGCAGGCATGGGTGAGAAGTATTGCTCGGGGTAGGCAATGGGCATATACAACTCCGAAGCGCGCAGCGGGTAGCCCATGGTGACATTGATCTTCTGCACCCCCTCAGGGAAACAGTCGAGCAGCGGAATGAGCAGTTGCTCATCGGGCAGTACGACCGCCGTGCGTGTGTAGTCGGTGGTCCGTGGCGTATCCTTGGGATAGAGTTCGTTCAACACATGATACACCTCGCGTGCTTCGCCCACGGTGGAGTCCACCGATAGGAGGGTGATCGTAGGGCGCTCGGTGTTGGTGCGATGAGGCACTTGGTATCGCGAAGGGAAAGTGCGCAGGTTATCCTCGCGGAAGAGCGAAGCGCGGTTCTCTGGGTCGGAAAGATAGGTGTCCTCGTAGTCGAAATAGAAGTCGGCACTACCGCGGTCGCGAAGATGAATGAGCAACTGGCGCTCCGACTCGGTGAGGGCATTGAAGCCCACAAACACATAGTGCTGCTCAAATGCGCTATCGGGTATCTGCTGCCAATGCTCCAGCACATGGCGATGGAGCATGCCTTCGTAAGCCAGTTGATCGGACAGGAGACTATCGCGTAGCCCTTGATAGAGTGGATAGAGCAATTCCCATGTACGAATGAAACGGTGGTGCAATGGGTTGTCGTTTTTGTCGGTAGAGGCATAAAAGTCGCCCCAGAACTTCTTGATAGCATTGCGTTGCTTGTCGGTCAGCGATAGGTAATGCTCGTCGATGTCGTGCACATCTTTGACTGCCTCGTATAGAGCTTCTACATTGGAAACGAGGTGGTTATCTATCTCTGAGAAGTCTGCCAACATCATCTTGCCCCAATGCAAGAACTGTTCTAATGGGTCTGGGTCGGGGCGTAGGTCACGATACAAGGCATATAGTCGTATGAGCAGGGTGAGTTGGTCGGCGACACGCAGATTGGAAAGGGAGCGGAAGCACTCGTTGATCGTCATTACGCGGGGCGAGAAAATGGGCTTATCCAAAGCTTGCCCTAAGTTTCGGCGGAAGAATAGTCCTGCACGGCGGTTGGGGAATACGAAAGTGTATTCCGACAAACGGTTGCCCACCTCATGGGCAAAGACTTGTGCTAATCGTTGTAAGTAGGACATTGTGTTTGGTGTTTAGTGTTTAGCGGCCGCAGTGCTACTGTTTAGTGTTTGGATATATTGATTCCCATATCTTGCGCAAGAATCGTTTTACACGCGAAATGATAGACCAAGTCGTACTGGCTGGTGGAATCTCCATGAGCAGTGTGTCCATATCGGGTCCGCCAGTGAGCTGTTCTGGGTAAACGACCATCGAACTGAAGTGTGTGAAATGCTCGGTGAGCATGGTAGGAATACGCTCAAAGAGAGGGTTGTAGCTGGCTGTGGATTTGCGCGAAGACAGCAGCACCAGCATATCGTTTTCCACTATTGTTTGCGAGATGATGCCGACTTCTTCCCATCCGTCCATATTGCGGAACGCAGCGCGCAGGTACTTGCCAGGGCGACGGCACATGGTTTGCAATGCTACTTGCGTATCGGAGTGGGCGTAGAACACCACTTTAGCACCCAACTCGCCTGCCAAACGGCGCACGAGACCAAAGCAGGTGATGAAGTCGCGCTCCTTCTCGGCATAGCGTGGAACGGCTACCACAAGGCGGTTGATGGTGTTGATGGGTTGCACTTCATTATACACAATCACGGACTTGCTGGTGTGTTCTACCATGTTTGAGACATCCAGCCAGTCGGCAGACTGCTTGATTTCGATATTATCCAGCGAAGCCATCTCGCCTATCTCACGCAGCGTAGGGCGTAAGTCTTTACCAACGGAAGTGAGCAACCAATAGTCGTCCTCGTGGTCAGATTCGAGTTTGGCACTCTCTTGCAGAGCCAACTCCTTAGCGGCATGCTCGGATATGAAACTGGCAGTGGTACACAGCACCAAGATCATAAGGACAGACGCATTCAGCACATCCGAAGATAGGAGCCCCATTTGGTAGGCAATCGTAACAATCGCCAATGTGCCAGCTGCAGTAGCATGAGAAAGACCAAAAACGAGTTGTCGCTCGTGTTTGGAGAAACGGAAGACGACTTGCGCTATCCAAGCCGAGAGACTCTTGCCAATCAACTTGGTGATGATCATCACAAGGGCTATTGTCAAGGTGGTCCAGCCACTCCAGAAAGCATGGATATCAATCATCAAACCAACGCTGATGAGGAATAATGGCACGAAGATGCTATTGCCAACGAAGTTGATACGGTTCATGAGTGGCGAACGGTTGGGTAGCAAGCGATTGAGCGAGACACCACAAAGGAAGGCACCTAAGATACCCTCAAGACCAGCTAAGTCGGCGAGTAATGCGCTGCCTACCAGCATTAGCATCACGACCATAAACTCGGAGATAGGGTCGCGATAGCGCTTGAAGAACATACGCGCAAAGCGGGGGAAGAGCCATAGTACGCTGAATAGGAAGATAGCCACTAAGGATAATTGTATAGCATACTCCGTGATACTCTGTGCCGAACGGCTCCAGCCTTCTACGATAGCCAACACGATGAGTGACAGGATGATAGCCACCATGGTGGCTCCCACCGTGATATTGACTGCCACATTCTTTTGCACGCCATAGCGACTGACAATAGGATAGGTCATCAGGGTATGACTACCATACATCGCGCCTAACAACAGACTGGGCAGCCAACCATAGGGGAGCAGGTAGCGGCTGGTGATAAGACCCAAACCAAAAGGAATGAAGAATGTACACAGTCCAAAGAAGAGAGAGCGATACTTGTATTGCTTGAAGTCGTTGATGTCGATTTCACTACCCGATTGGAACATGATATACAGCATGCCCAGCGAGCCGAGAATCTTGATAGTGGGTGTCTGTCCTGCTACTCCCAATACCGATGGTCCTATCACAATACCCGCCAAGATAAAACCCACAATACTGGGCACATGAATCTTGCGACACACGATAGGCACAAACCAAATAATGCCAATGACAAGGGTGAGTATGAGGAGAGGTGATAAATTCATGGTTTCCGTTTTCGGGTGCAAAATTACAAAAAAAAATGCACATACGCAAATCCATGGGCAAGAAAACTATGTTTGCGGGTATAGATTAGGTGTTATAGGACAAAATTGTTCTTTCATATAACGGCGAATTGAACGAATTTTCAACAACATTGCAAAGCACCCCAATAAATTGAAACTGCGAAAAAAATCGCTCTTTTCTTGCACAATTCAGAAAAATATAGTACCTTTGCGAGTTGAATGTAAAAACAAGATAAATGTTTTTTGAAGACAACATAAACAACATTTCGCTCACCCAACATTGGTGAGCGACAGGAATTTTGGATTAACAACCACAGTATATGAGAAGAACGAAAATAATAGTAACACTATTGTGCTTGTGGTTAGGGCTGATGCCATTGGCAGCGCAGTCTGTGACCATAGTGAAGGATTTTGCACAAGTACCGATGGCATCGGTGCTGGCGATGTATAAGAATCAGTTTGGAAAGTGGGAGAAGCCTGATTTGGATGTGACTTTCCCATACGCTGTTGTGCGTATGCACTTGGAGGGGAGTGGACGCGAGGTCACGATGGCTAAACAGACCTTGACCCTATATATGGGAACTCAAACAGCAGTTCTAGATAGATATACGGAGAACTCCAATGAGATTCTGTTCCTCATTCCTGCTCGCCGTCCCACGGTGTATGTGGATTGTGGCGATGGCTGCGATAGGGTGTTATTGGTTGAAAACCAGCAGTTGCAACCGAATTGTGTGTATGATTGTACGGTGCGGTTTGTGCCAGAGGAGGAATATATAGCCCCTACGACTACCCAAGCCCCTAAACGCCAGTTCTTTAAGTTCCGCGTTACGCCTGCCAATGCTGTAGTGACTATTGTGGAGAATGGCGCGCAAGAGATTCTGCCTATGCGTGAGGGAGGCATAGCGAGCAAAATGCTCAATTATGGTACATATAATTATAGTATTGCTGCGGATAAATACCACACGAAAGAGGGTAGTTTTACCGTGTCAGCCACGCAAACCGAGATGACGGTGGATTTGCTTCCGCAGTTTGGTTGGCTGACAATCGCGGGGGATAATACCTCGCAAGGGGGCTATGTTTTTGCTACAAATACCGCTACTGGTGGTATGGTACAATTGGGTACTATACCATTGAATAACAGAGAGATGAGTTCGGGCGTTTATACGCTGCGTATTCAAAAAGAGAAATACAAAGACTATTCCACCACGATTACTATTGAGGATGGCAAGACTACAACTATCCGCCCTTCGTTGGAAGCGAACTTCGCGCAAGTGACTTTGACAACGAATGAAGGTGCCGATATTTATGTGGATGGCAATCGCTTAGGTACTACTCGTTGGACGGGTACATTGGAGTTAGGCGAGCATAGTGTAGAAACGCGCCAAGCGAGCCACCATTCAGCATATACGAATGTGCGTATCACACCACAAAGTGCAGGACAGACTATTACGCTCAATAATCCGTTGCCTATCTATGGCTCGCTGATTGTGGATGGTTCGCCTGCGGATGTAGCTGTGTATGTGGACGGAAAGAAAGTGGGCACCAGTCCGTTGTTTGTTAGTGAATTGCTGATAGGTACACACAAAATCCGTTTGGAGAAAGACGGATATGACCAGCAAGAAAAGACGGTGCAGATAGCAGAAAACCAAGAGAGTATGTTGGACTTTACGCTGACAAAGACCATTGCCAAAGCGCCAGTAGTTCCTGCCGCACCACAAGGAGGAACCGTAGAAACGATCACCGTTAAGGGTGTGTCGTTTAATATGATTCAGGTGCAGGGTGGCACATTCACAATGGGTGCTACTGCGGAGCAGGGCAGTGATGCGGAGAGCGATGAAAAACCAACGCATAAAGTGACCTTATCGGATTACTATATTGGTGAAACAGAGGTGACACAAGAGTTGTGGCAAGCAGTGATGGGTACAACCATTCAAGAGCAAGCAAAGAAAGGTACATATGTTACTTCATTGTATGGTGTAGGCAACAGCTATCCTATGTATTATATTAGTTGGGATGATTGCCAAACATTTATCACAAAGCTCAACCAATTGACAGGCAAGAATTTCCGTTTGCCTACTGAAGCGGAGTGGGAGTATGCTGCTCGCGGTGGTCAGAAGAGTAGAGGGTATAAGTATGCTGGTAGCAATACCTTGAGCGATGTGGCTTGGTACACGGGTAATAGTGGCAGCAAGACACACCCTGTGAAACAAAAACAGGCGAATAAGTTGGGCTTGTATGATATGAGTGGTAATGTGTGGGAGTGGTGCCAAGATTGGTCTGGCAGTTATAGCAGCAATGCGCAGACTAACCCTACGGGTCCTTCGTCGGGATCCTACCGCGTGATTCGGGGCGGTGGCTGGGGCTACGCTGCTTCCAGCTGTCGCGTTGCCAACCGTAGCGGCTACTCTCCTGGCGATCGCGACTACGGCCTTGGGTTCCGTGTTGTTCTTCTCCCATAGTCTATTGCAGCCCATTTTTGCCATAAGCTAATCAAAGCAATACAACGAGGCGGAGTGGGCAAGGGACGAAGCCCAAACAACGCCAAGAAAGTATTGCTTTGATGAATATTGTGGTACATGTTCGCTGACTTTGCTTGTAGTGTAGGGTGTAAGATCCCGATAAAAATTAAGATAATAGCCAATACCAAATGGGAATGGCCTTTATCTTTTGTTCTGCGCCGTCGTATGTTTCTCTTTAGTAAGGAAATTATCTACAGTCATCGTATAAAGATTATTTGACAAATAATATCTTGTTGTGTAAAAATATATTTACATTTTCTCCACCAAGGTGCAACGAAAAATGCATATACTTATCAGTCCGATATTTTTGATGGAAAAATAGCTACTATAGGATATGGATACGCCACTGATGTGCCAGCGATGTGCCACTATCAACCCGTCAAGAACTCGTCATGAACCCGTAATTGCTCGCTGATTAGTGGGGAATTAGGTTTTTAGATATACCTGCCAGTGATGCTATGCGGGTTGTTGCGGAGGTCGTCCACCGTACCTGTGGCAACGACGGTGCCACCCTCGCGACCGCCATCGGGACCCATGTCCACAATATAGTCGCAGGAGCGAATGACATCGGGATTGTGCTCGATAATAATCACCGTATTGCCCTTATCCACCAAGCGGCGCAGGACGCCCATCAGTACGCGGACATCCTCGAAATGCAGACCCGTAGTAGGTTCGTCCAAAATATACAAGGTATTGCCTGTGCCTGGGCGTGCGAGTTCGGTAGCCAGTTTCACGCGCTGGCTCTCGCCACCCGATAGCGTAGTGGATGATTGTCCCAGTTTGATATAACCCAGTCCTACATCCTGCAAGGTCTTGATTTTTTTCAATATATATGGTTGGCTTTCGAAGAACTCTACTGCTTGGTTGATGGTCATGTCCAGCACATCGGCGATAGACTTGCCCTTGAAGCGTGCTTCGAGTGTCTCGCGGTTGTAGCGCTGTCCGCCGCACACCTCGCATGGCACATACACATTGGGCAGGAAGTGCATTTGTATGGTCTTGTAGCCATTGCCGCTGCACTCTTCGCAGCGTCCACCCGTATTATTGAACGAGAATCGACCCGCTTTCCATGAGCGAATCTTACTCTCGGGGAGTTGGGCAAAGAGGTTGCGAATATCGGTAAAGACGCCCGTATAGGTGGCAGGATTACTACGCGGTGTGCGACCGATAGGCGATTGGTCTACGCCGATCACTTTGTCGATATGCTCTATACCCTCTATACTGTCGTATGCCAATGGCGCGCGCAAGCTGCGGTAGAAATGCTGGCTGAGGATAGGGTAGAGCGTTTGGTTGATAAGGGTGGACTTGCCACTACCCGATACACCTGTGACGGCAATCATCTGTCCGAGCGGGAAGGATATGTCCACGCCCTTGAGGTTGTTGCCTTTACAGCCTCGAAGAACGAGAAGCCTACCCCCATCCCCTCCCTGAAGGGAAGGGAGAGTGGCTATTGGTGATTGGCTATTGGCGAGAGGCAAGGTGGCGGAGAGTTCGCCGCTGAGGTATTTGGCGGTGAGGGTGTCGGACTTGAGGAGTTCGGCAGGTGTGCCGCTGAAGACGATATGTCCGCCCAAGCGACCCGCTTTGGGACCAATATCAATGATATAGTCTGCCTGACGCATCATATCCTCATCGTGTTCCACCACAATGACGGAGTTGCCCATATCGCGCAGCTGTTTGAGCGAATCAATAAGACGCTGGTTGTCGCGTTGATGAAGACCGATACTGGGTTCGTCCAAGATATAGAGCACATTGACCAATTTGCTGCCGACCTGCGTTGCCAAACGGATACGCTGGTTCTCTCCACCCGATAGGCTATCCGATGAGCGCGAGAGGGACAAATATGATAGCCCGACGCTTAGCATAAAGCCGAGGCGGGAGATAATCTCTTTGATGATAGGTTCGGCGATAGCGCGCTGTTTGTTGCTCAGCTTGGCAGGCACATTCATGAGCCATGCTCTGAGGTCGGCAATATCCATAGCCGAGAGTTCGGCGATATTCTTATCGGCGATACGGAAACTGAGTGCTTCGCGGCTGAGGCGTTGTCCTTGACATGCGGGACATACTACCCATTGCTCCTCTTTCTCCTCTTTTTCTTCGTCTCCCTGCTGTACATAAGCAAGCATGCGTGTGTACCAGTTGTCATCATCGTGGATGATATTGCTCAGGTCGGAAAGTCCAGCATCTGGACTCTGGAGTCCGTCTTTGATTCTGCCGAGTCCTCTACAGCAAGGGCACCAACCCTGTGGCGAGTTGAAGGAGAAAGTATGCGGTGCGGGTTCGGCATAACTCATACCTGTAGTGGGACACATGAGGTGGCGAGAGAAGTAGCGGATGTTAGATCGCTCACTATGTTCGCTGGTAGATGTTAGACCGCTACCGCTGTTAGATGGTAGAGCTATTGCCATTACGCCATTGCCTTGGGTCATGGCTTTATCCACTGTGGCGCGAAGTCGCTTGATATCTTCTTCGTTTTCGCCTTTCAGTTTAAGACGGTCAATGACGACCTCAATCGTGTGATTCTTGTAGCGGTCAAGTTTCATGCCAGGTATGATCTCCTGTACCTCGCCGTCCACGCGGACATGCAAGTACCCTTTACGACGAATGGTCTCAAAGAGTTCCTTGTAATGTCCTTTGCGGTTATTGACCATAGGTGCCAGTATCAACACCTTTTGTCCTGCATACTCTTTGAGAATCAAATCAAGGATTTGGTCGTCGGTATATTGCACCATTTTCTCGCCCGAAGCATAGGAGTAGGCGTCTGCTGCGCGCGCAAAGAGCAGGCGCAGGAAATCGTACACCTCCGTGACCGTACCCACAGTGGATCGTGGGTTACGCGAGGTGGTCTTTTGATCGATGCTGATAACAGGTGAGATGCCTGTGATCTTATCCACATCGGGGCGTTGCATTGTACCTATATAACCACGCGCGTAGGAGGAGAAAGTCTCCATATAACGGCGTTGCCCTTCGGCAAAGATAGTGTCAAATGCCAATGAGGATTTGCCGCTACCCGATAGACCAGTAATGACCACGAGTTTGTCTCGTGGAATCCGCACATCAATGTTCTTCAGATTATGAACGCGTGCGCCTGTGATGATGATGTCGTTGTCTTGCTTCAAATGTTAAATCCGTTCGAGGTGTGCAAGTGGTATCCAACCGATGTAATTGCCGACATGAATACAGCACCAGTCGCCTATGGTTTCGGTAATCTCGACTTTCGTACCTTCGTGTACGGTAAAGAGGTCTGTACCAGAGCGATCGGGCGAAGATTTGGCATTGACAATACCCTGTGTGATGATGGCTTCGGCACGCTTGGTGTCGCGATGGTGGAGACTACCTGCATTGATGCATGCTGCGAGGGAGATTAGCAATGCCACCAAACTGGTGTAGAAAGCCGTCTTGCGTACCCATACAGTTTGACTAAACGCGAAGAGGAAAAAGCCTATCAACATACAGATAAACAATGCAATAGATAGTATCATCCATGTCTGTTGGTTGAGCGCGTTGCGTATAGTTTTGAGCCAATTGGAGAGGAAGAAAGACTGGGTGTCTTCGATGTTATCCACGATACGCGATTGCGCAAACAAGAGGTTATGCTTGGCGTCCTTGTACGAAGGCTCAATGCGCAAGGCGCGTTCGTAGGCGAGGATGGCTTGCGCCAATTCTCCCTGTTTGAAATAAGCATTACCGAGGTTGTAATAGGCTTCAGCCGATGGCTGCTCGACAATCACCTGTTTGTATTGCGCTGCTGCTTCTGCATAATTGCCTTCTGCATATTGTGCGTTGGCTTGCGAGAAGAGGAGATTGAGGAATATAAATAAGAGTTTCATAGTTTTGCGTTCTCTAATTGATTGATGATGTTCGTAGTATCGTTATACATGTCTTGCATAGCGTGGTCGGAGGTGGGGGCATAACGAGCGAACTCGGCAGTGGTAAGCACATGATGCAGTTCGCCAATGACAGTTTGTGAAACGCCCTTGTTACTGAGTATCTGCGCGATGTTTTCCTTATTGAGTTGTGCTGTAGGGATCGAAAGACGGTCGCTGAGGTAGGTCCACGCGGCACGCTCAATCTCCTCGTAGAATGCCTCTTTTTGGTTCTCTTTGAGGAGTTTCTCTGCTGCTTTCAGTCGGCGCTGTGCTACTTTATTAGCTTTCTTATAGCGGACACGGGTAATGTCAGCATTCTCTTTGATTTGTTTGCGGAAGAGGAAAAATAGTATGGCTGCGAGTAACGATGGTGCACCATACCAAGTCCAGAATGCAAGTGAACCAAATGTGAGGGAGGATGCTTGCTGGATGAATCTTGGTTGATCGTTGGTATAAATATAGCGGATATCGTTGCCAAACTGTTGGATGTTTTCTTTTTGTACGAAATTATTAACTACAGCGGCACTGTTTTCTTCGTTGGCAGAACGCGCAATGTTGAGCGTATATTCGGGGGTAGAGAGCGTTTTGTAGGTGTCGGCTTGTGTGTCGTAGTAGGCAAATTGCACGGCAGGAATAGTGTATGTACCTCCAGCGCGTGGAATGGCTAAATACTCAATGGTCTTTGTGCCAGTGACACCCGAAAGTGAGTTCTTGAAATTGTTGGTTACCTTTGGGTCGTAAACTTCAAAACCTTCTGGCCAATCTACAACAGGAGTCTTCAGCAGTTTCATATTGCCTGCACCTTGAATCGTGAGCGTAAGCGTAACGGCTTCGTTGGCTTGTAATTCGGTATTGGATATGCGGCTATTGATAGTAAACTGTCCTACGCCACCACTAAAAGAAGCGGGTTTGCCAGCAGGTAACTCTGCCACATGGATAGTAGCACTTGGGGCGATCAAAGGCTTGGTCATTGTGGTATAACTACCAAAGAAATCATCAAAGATACTGCGTACTTGTGCACGGTTTTGCACACGGAGTAGAACTTCAAATTGTGCCGCATCGATCGCTATATCGCCACTGCGTTGGGGAAAGAGTAAAGTACGATAAATGGTTGCTACTTGGTAATTGCGTCCGTTGTAATGCTCCAACTCTGTTTGAATCTCACCCATTTCCAATTCTTGTTTGAGAAATCCCTTAAACTCTGGTAGGCGAGTATTGTTGGTGAGTTGAGCTACATCTACCCCTGCGAAATACAACTTATAGGAGAGTAGTATTGCCTCTTGCTCGCGTACGCGCGTCTTGCTAACAAGCGTACGAACGAAGATGTTTTCTGCATTCACATTAGTGGCTTCGCGTTGTTGACTTGCTGCGCTTGCGTTGCCTTGTTGTTGGGTTGCCACGCTGGCATTGGATGGCTGATCGGGCGGGAGTACCGTGATGCGTACACCATTGGAGGTATATTGATCGCCATCCACTTTGATAGTTGCAGGTGGTATGGTAAATGAACCTTCCTTATTAGGCATAAGGGTATAGGTGTAGGTGAGCGTGAACGACGAAGTACGCTTGCCATTCACAAACGATGTAGAGGACGATTGCGAGGTATATGGACCTGCAATATAGTCAAAGTCCACAAACTCGGGTGCGCGCAAGTCTTTGGCACGCTGGTTCACCGAGTAGGTGAGTTGAAAGGGCTTACCAAGAATCACTTGTGCTGGTGCTGAAGCTTGAAACTCCACGGCATCATCGGCATAAGTGACAAGTGCCATACTGCAAATAAATAATATCGATAGTATCTTTTTCATAATCTTACCATTCTTTTTCTACGCGACGCTTCTTGCCTTGTTGGCGTTGAAGTTTCTCTTGTGTTTCTTGTTCGTCTTGTTCGAGTGCTTGCAAAATCTGCTCGGCTGTTTCTTTGTCCATCTGCTGTTCGTTTTGCTCAGGCTGCTGATTTTGTTGTTGTTCTTCTTGCTGTTGTTGCTGTTCCTGCTGCTGTTGTTGCGTGGAATCGTTTTGTTGCTGCTGTTGTTGCTGGTCTTGGTTTTGTTACTGATTTTGTTGCTGTTGTTGCAATTGTTGCATTGCTTTCACCAGATTGTATCGTGTGTCATTGTCTTTGGGATTCAAGCGCAGTGACTGTTGATAGGCACCAATAGCCTTGTCGTATTGCTGCTGAGCATAGAGGGCATTACCCATATTATGATAGGTGTCAGCCAAGCGACTGCCCACTTTCTCTTTTCTTGTTTTGTCATCCGCCTTCAGCAGTTTCTCGGCTTCGGCGTATTGCTCCAACGCCTCGGGGTATTTCTCTTGGCGGAAGAGGGCATCGCCCAAGTTGAAGTGTGCTTCAAACGATTGGTTGTTTTTCTCCAAACCGCGTCGGTAGTTCACTTCGGCTTCGGTGTAGTTGGAGTCGTTGTACTGCTGGTTGCCTCGGCGCACATCGCTACTCTCCTGCTGCGCAAAGAGCAGCGATGCTACGCATAATGATATGATTGTCAATAAAAATCGCATATTAAATCCCTTTTTCAGTTGTCAGTTAACAGTTTTCAGTTGTTAGTTTTCTCCTTGAATAAGTCCATTCGATTGAGGCGATGATTCTGTCGCATGAGAATAAAGCAATCAATCACCAAGAGCAGTAGTGCTATCAGTAGGAAGGATTGGTATTGCTCGTTGTAGTCGGCATATATGGTGGTCTCAAGGTCGGTGGTGGCGATGCGGTCAAGTTCCTGTTGCAAGGCACGCATGGCTGTATTCGTATTATCACAGCGCACATATGCACCTTTGCCTGCTTGGGCAATCTCTTGGCACATCTCCTCGTTGAGGCGACTGACTACCACTTGTCCGCTACGGTCTTTGATATAGTCGTTGGTGCCAGGTACAGGGATGGGCGAGCCTTCGGGTTTACCAATACCAATCACAAACACCTGTATGCCCAGCTCCTGCGCCTGTTTGGCTACGGCTATAGCATCATCTTCGTGATTCTCGCCATCAGTAATAAGTATGATGGCTCTGCCTGCATCGCTCTCTTGGCTACCAAAGGAGCGGATAGCTGTTTGCAACGCTGCGCCGATAGCCGTACCTTGGGTGGGAATGAGTTTGGGCGAGATGGTATTGAGAAACATCTTAGCTGATACATAGTCGCATGTGATAGGCAGTTGCGTAAAGGCTTCGCCCGCGAAAACAACTAAACCCACTTTGTCGTCCGTCATATTGTCAATCATCTTGCTCAGCATTTGCTTCGCACGGTCCAAACGATTAGGCGCCACATCTTCTGCCAGCATGGAATTGGATATATCCAACGCCACCATCACTTCGATGCCTTGGCGTTTCACGGTTTTCTCTTGTTGCCCATATTGCGGACGAGCAGCAGCCACAATGAGTAACGCAAGTGCTATGATGAGCAGCGTGAACTTAACGATAGGACGACTCTTAGAGGCATCAGGCATCAGTTGTGCCATCAGTTCAGGGTCGCCGAACTCCATTAACTGGCGTTGTTTGCGCTTGGTGATGATGATATATGCAATCACAAATACGGGGATTGTGATTAGCCACCAAAGCATTTCTATATTTGCAAATCTAAACATCGTGGGAATTATGAATTAAGAATTAGGAATTTCGAATTATTCTGCGATGGTGCGAAGGACAAAGAATCGGATGAGTACTTCCGTTAGCAGGCAGAGCAGGGCAGCCAGTAGGAATGGTGCAAAATGCTCGGTGCGCTTGGAGTATTCGCGAACGCGAATCTTGGTCTTTTCCAGTTGGTCGATCTGTTGGTAGATGGCTTTCAGGCTATTGTTGTCTGTAGCACGGAAATACTCGCCGCCTGTCATCTGTGCGATATTGCGCAGGGTACTCTCGTCAAACTCCGAACTCATCGTACCATATTGTACGCCGTATGGCGTATGAATAGGCACGCGCACTTCCTTGCTATAACTACCTACACCAATGGCATATACGCGTATGTTAAAGGTCTTGGCAATCTCGGCTGCAGTCATGGGATCGATGTCGCCGCGGTTGTTGCTTCCGTCAGTGAGTAGGATGACCACTTTGGATTTCGTTTCGGAGTCTTTCATGCGGTTCACTGCATTCGCCAATCCCAAACCGATGGCAGTTCCATCTTCTATCATGCCGAATTTCACAGACTGGAATAGGTTGACCAATACGGCATGATCTGTAGTCAATGGGCATTGCGTAAAACTCTCGCCTGCGAACACTACCAAACCAATCTGGTCGTTAGGGCGCGATAGTACGAAATCGGTTGCTACGGTTTTGGCTGCTTCCAGACGATTGGGTTTCAAGTCCTCGCCCAACATGGTGCCTGAAATATCCAACGCCATCATGATGTCGATACCTTCGGTGGATTCCGACTGCCAACGATTGCTCAGCTGTGGGCGCGCCAATGCCAAAGCCAATAGGGTAATCACCATCACTCGCAAAGCAAAGGGCACATGTATCAGCCATACGCGAAGACTTTTGGACTGACGATGCAGACTATCGGTGGAGGACAACTGCACCGATGCACGAGCATTTCGCAGTTTCCATATGTACCAACCTACTACAGGAATCAGCAGCAGGAGCAGAAATAAATATCCAGGGTTAGCAAATGTCATAGTATTTACAATTGGACAATGTACAATTTAATTTTCTGTAGGTTCTTCTTCAACAGGGGTGGTTTCTTTGACGAAGGTATATGCATTGCGCAAACTGATTTCATTCTCATCGGGAGTGGTAGTCCACTTAGCAAACTTCACTAAGTCTGCCAATGTCAGCATCTTGCGGAGGTTGTCGTACAACTCTTTTTTGTCGGTGAGTAATCCGCGCATAGCACGCAGCGTTTCGTCCGAAGTCTGTTCCGTACTGCTTACCTCAAAGCGACGAGCGATGTATTCGCGCACCACATCGGTGAGTTGTGTATGGTATTCTTTGACTTGTCCGCTCTGCCATATCTTCTCCTCGCGGATAGTATCCAGTTTCTCCAGTGCTACCTCTTCGGCAGGACGCAGTGGCTCCGTAGGTTCGGCTATTTCAGGTGCATCGCCGTAGCGACTGCGCAGATAAGTGATGAGGTAGTATCCTCCCACACCGATGCCTGCTATGGCTAATGCCAATAATACCCAACGCAGTATGCCCCACCACCATATAGGGGCGTTGTAGATACCTTTGATGTCGGTGATAGCCATGTCTGTACTATCCATCTCGAATGGTTGCACCACATTCAGCATGAGCGACTCGCTCCATACCGTATCATCGCCGCTCACGAATGCCAGTGGCTCGATGTAGAACAGCGAGTCTTGGAACGAAGTGAGGGTTAGGTATTGGTTGTATTGCACGCGTCCATCTTGCAGCGTGGTTGTATCTACAATAGTGCGATCTATAATCTCTATGCCAGGAATGAGCTGCTCACTCAATACGGGCATCTGCACTTGTTCGCCCACCTCACAAGTGGCACGCAAATGTAAATCGGTCTGATCGCCAATAAAAAGGGTGGTACTATCTATTGCGGCACTTACCACCAGTGCCAATATCGTTGTCAGCATTTGAATAAGTGCATTAGGGCTTTCACATAATCTTCGTCGGTACGCACACTAATATGGTTTACGCCCGTGCGCGTGAAGAGTTGCTCCAGCGAGTCTTGATTCTCTTTCCATGCTTGCGCATAATCACTACGAACGCTTGCCAGCGAAGTGTCTATCCATAGGTCGTTGTCCGACTCGGCATCGTGGAACTTCACCAGTCCTATGTTGGGTAGTTCGGCTTCGCGGCGGTCGTATATTTGTATGGCATTCACCTCGTGTCGGTTCGATGCAATCAGCAATGGCTTGTCCATAGCGCCTGCTCCGATAAAGTCGGAGATGAGGAATGCCGTACAATGGCGTTTTTGTGCGTTGGCAAAATATTGTAGGGCTTGCGCCATGTCCGTACCTTTGGATGAAGGCTCAAAACTCAGCAGTTCGCGAATGATATGCAGCACATGGGTCTTTCCTTTTTGTGCAGGGATGTATTTCTCAATCTTGTCGGAGAAGAATATCACACCCACCTTGTCGTTGTTGGCAATCGTGGAGAAAGCCAGCGTCGCCGCCACTTCTGCCATCATATCGCGCTTCATTTGGCTCAGTGTACCAAAATTGCGGCTGCCCGATACATCCACCAGCAGCATTACGGTCAGTTCGCGCTCCTCTTCAAAGACCTTGATGTAAGGCTTGTTGAGGCGTGCGGTCACATTCCAGTCAATAGAGCGAACATCGTCGCCTGGCTGATACTCCCGCACTTCTGAGAACGCCATACCGCGTCCCTTGAACTGCGAATGGTATTCGCCAGCGAAGATATTGCGACTCAGTTTGCGAGTCTTAATCTCTATCTTCCGTACCCGTTTTAATAGTTCTTCTGAAGTCATAATCTGTCCTGTAACCTATAGCGGCACAGCCGCGTCCTATAGCCCAAAGGGCGTCCTATAACCTAAATATTATGGCACTTGTACAGCATTCAGCACCTCGGTGATTACATCTTCGGTGGTCATATTATTAGCCTCTGCCTCGTAGGTAAGTCCGATACGGTGGCGGAGTACATCGTAGCAAACAGCACGAACATCTTCTGGAATCACATAACCACGGCGATGGATAAAGGCATATGTGCGTGCAGCCAATGCCAAGTTGATACTTGCACGAGGCGAACCGCCAAACTGAATCATTGGCTTCAGGTTATCCAGACCATATGCTTCAGGTTGACGAGTAGCAAACACGATGTCCACAATGTATTTTTCAATCTTCTCGTCGATATACACTTCGCGAACAATCTTGCGCGCTTTGACAATATCATCGGTGCTGAGTATAGGGGTGACAATGATTTTTTCGCCTATGATGTTTTGGCGAATGATTTGCATTTCCTCTTCTTTCTTTGGATAGCCAATCACCACTTTGAGCATAAAACGGTCGGTTTGTGCCTCTGGCAATGGGTAGGTACCTTCTTGCTCAATAGGGTTTTGGGTCGCTAATACCAAAAATGGTTCTTCTAACTTATAAGTCTGTTCGCCAATGGTAATCTGGCGCTCTTGCATCGCTTCGAGCAATGCTGATTGCACTTTCGCTGGGGCACGGTTAATCTCGTCCGCAAGAACAAAGTTAGCAAAAATAGGACCTTGCTTTACCTTGAACTCTTCTGATTTTTGTGAGTAGATTTGTGTACCTATCACATCGGCGGGAAGCAGGTCGGGGGTAAACTGAATACGACTAAAATCTGCTTTTACTAATTTTGCCAATGTGTTAATAGCCAATGTCTTTGCCAAGCCAGGAACACCTTCTAAGAGGATGTGTCCATCTGCCAACAAACCAATCAAAAGACTTTCCACCAAGTGCTTTTGACCTACAATCACATGGTTCATGCCCATGGTCAGGGCATCTACGAATGAACTCTCACGCTCAATGCGCTCTTGAAGTTCACGAATATCAACTGTTTGCATATGATAAATTTTTAGTATTTACGAACTTTCTTTCCTTATACAAAAACCATGCCAAAACAAAAAGCATCAGGATTCTACCCTGATACTCTCTGTATGTAAAGCGTTCATGACTTTATGTATTACTTCTTCGCTCAGACCATATTGCGTGCCCACCTGTCGGCAATGCTGCAATACCTCTTGATAGCGTTGTGTTTGCACAACAGGTTCACCATTTTGATGTTTCCATTCGCCTATCTGGCGAGCCACATCCACACGCTTGCCGATGATTTCCCACAACTGCTCATCCAGCTGGTCAATCTCTGCGCGAAGTGAAGACAAGTCTTTCATATTAACCTTTCAACTGCGCAATTGCCTCTTTGAGTGTAGCAATACGCATCTCAGCATCGGCTTTCTTCTTGCGCTCTAATTCAACCACCTCTGGTTTAGCATTTTGCACAAAGCGCTCGTTATTGAGTTTGCCCATCACGCCGCGGAGGAAGCCCTCTTGGTGAGCCAACTCAGCCTCGAGTTTCTTCAACTCCTCGTCCACATTGATGAACTTCTCCAATGGCACGCTATACTCGGTGGTACCGATAATGAAAGATGCGCTTCCTGCGCTCTTCTCGGCGCCTACTGCCAACTCTACATTTGCCAATTTCACCACCACTGCTGGCAATGCCTCTGGGCAAACCAATGTCAATACCTCCTTAGGAGAGATATTCTTCTGTGCGCGGATATTACGGATAGCAGAGATGATGTCGAAGCATTGTGCAGCATTGTTCAACAGTTGTTCAACATTGTTCAATGGTTGTTCTGCTTCAAGCGGAGAAACCATCAAACTCTCGCCCTCTTGGCGCTCCTCAATCGCTTGCCACAACTCTTCAGTAATGAATGGCATGAATGGGTGCAAGAGCTTGAGCATCGTATCCATAAATTGGATAGTCTTTTCATAGGTTGCCTTATCAATTGGTTGACCATATGCAGGTTTGATGATCTCCAAGTACCAACCAGAGAAATCGTCGCAGAAGAGCTTGTAGATAGCCATCAACGCTTCGCTCAGACGGTATTTGCTGAAGAGGTCAGCTACCTCTGCTTGCGCTTTAGCGAGTACTGCCTCGAACCACTCTACGCCCCATTGATTGGTCTCTGGCATAGCTGTGTCGGCAACCTCCCAACCCTTAATCAATCGGAAGCAGTTCCAGATCTTGTTGCAGAAGTTACGTCCTTGTTCGCAGAGGCTATCGTCAAACAAGATATCATTTCCCGCAGGAGCGCAGAGCATCATACCCATACGCACGCCGTCCGCGCCAAAGCGCTCAATGAGATCCAATGGATCAGGACTGTTACCCAACGACTTAGACATCTTACGACCCAATTTATCGCGCACGATACCAGTAAAATATACATGCTTAAATGGCATCTTGCCGATATACTCATAGCCCGCCATGATCATACGTGCCACCCAGAAGAAGATGATATCTGGACCAGTCACGAGGTCAGCAGTTGGATAGTAGTAGTTGATCTCCTCATTGCCTGGATTCTCAATGCCGTCAAAGAGGCTGATTGGCCAGAGCCATGATGAGAACCATGTATCGAGTGCACCTTCGTCTTGTACCAACGCATCTACGCTCAAGCCAGATTTCTCGGCAGCTGCCTCGATGTTTGGTGCTACAATGATTTTATCCTCAGGATAGTTCTCTGCGCCTGTTTCTTCGAGCAATGCTTTCTCGTAGTAGGCAGGAATACGATGTCCCCACCAGAGTTGGCGTGAGATACACCAGTCTTTGATGTTCTCCAGCCAGTTGCGGTAGGTGTTTTTGTATTTGGTTGGATAGAATACAATATCGTCGTTCATTACAGGTGGCAACGCGATGTCAGCAAAGTGCTGCATGCGAATGAACCATTGCAAACTCAAGCGTGGCTCGATAGGCACATTGGTACGCTCAGAATAACCCACTTTGTTGGTATAGTCTTCCACTTTCTCCACTAATCCTTCGGCTTGGAGATCCACCACAATCTGCTTGCGGCAGTCAAAGCGGTCCATGCTTTGGTAGGCAGCCACATTAGGATAGATATCAGCCTCCAATCCCTCTACATTCACATGCGCATCTGCGGTAAATATATCATAGGTGGTGAGGTCGTATTTTTGTCCCAATGCATAGTCGTTCACATCGTGTGCTGGAGTTACCTTCAAGCAACCTGTACCGAACTCAATCTCCACATAGCGGTCCTCGATCACAGGAATCACACGACCTACTTTAGGTACAATCACATGCTTGCCTTTCAGCCATTGGTTCTTAGGGTCTTTAGGGTTGATACACATTGCCACATCACCCATGATGGTCTCAGGACGGGTAGTAGCAACTACAGCATAATAACCCTTCTCATCTTTGTGAATCACATTGCCTTCCTCGCCTTTTGCCTCATCGCCTACCGCCTCCACTACATAGTACTTCATGTAATAGAGTTTTGAGTGCTCCTCTTGGTAGATCACCTCCTCGTCAGAGAGGGCAGTTTGGCGCTCTGGATCCCAGTTCACCATGCGCAAGCCACGGTAGATGAGGCCCTTGTTGTATAAGTCGCAGAATACATCAATCACGGCTTTGGAGCGTGTCTCGTCCATGGTGAAAGCGGTACGATCCCAGTCGCATGAGCAACCCAAGGTACGCAATTGCTTCAAGATGATACCTCCGTGCTCCTCAGTCCATGCCCAAGCGTGTTTGAGGAACTCCTCACGGGTGAGGTCGCTCTTGTTGATGCCTTGCTCTTTGAGGCGTTTGATGACCTTAGCTTCGGTGGCAATAGAGGCGTGGTCGGTACCCGGTGCCCAACAAGCGTTCTTGCCTTCGAGGCGTGCGCGACGAACAAGGATATCTTGGATGGTGTTGTTAAGCACATGACCCATGTGCAACACACCTGTCACATTTGGTGGAGGGATCACTACGGTGTATGCCTCACGATTGTCTGGGGTACTATGAAAGAGTTTTTTGTCTTGCCAGTATTGATACCACTTGGCTTCAATGTCTTTAGGATTGTATTTTGCGTCCATAATTTATGCCCCTGTAGGGCTGTTTTAAATGTTTAAAAGTTTCAATGTTTCAAAGGGCTTCATGTGTATAAAACATAAAACGCCAAAAATCGCGCAAAGTTACTGCTTTTTTTGCAGATATGCAAATAAATGTGGAATTATTTCAAAGGAGAGGTGTAGTAGAGTGCTGTGGTGTCGCCCAAAAGCACTTTGTTTAAGTCAGAAAGGATTCGTTCTGGGTGGACGGTGGCTGATTCCCAAAAGTCGTTGGCACCAGAGGGGAGGGTACGGCGGCGAAAGTTGTACACTTGCCCTGTTTGAAAAGCTTTGAACCATGTGTGTTTCTTATCTATAGTCTCCAATTCCTTCAAACTATTAGCCTCGCAGCCTACCCAAATATCTGCTTGGGCAAAATCCTGAATAGCTTGCTCCATGGTCAGCGGAATAGATGAAGTGGACGGATTGTCCTCATACTTGTATTGTGCGCCCGCATCGCGGAATAGATTGCCCATAAATGTTCCACCAGCAGGTACATACCATGTCCCTCGCCACGACATTCCGGACATGAGACTCTTGCCTTTAAACTTTAAACTATCAACTTTCAACTGCTCATATGTGTCCCTAACGCTCGCGAATATGCTATCGGCATGGTTGAGGCAACCAAAAATGGCGCCAAATAGGCGTATCCATTCTGCACGAGCGAGTGGGGTAGTCTCTGTCCACTCGTTGCAATACAAAATAGGGATGCCCAAGGCCTCCACTTGTGCGGGAATAGGGTCGCCTTGTGCGTAAGTGTAGAGTATCACGAGATCGGGATTGAGCAGTAGAATCTTCTCCATACTTGGCTGCATATCGTCGCCAATATCTGTGATACGCTCACGGTCTTCTTCGCTCAAATTATATACACGATTGGGGCGGCAAACACCTACCACTTTGTCTGTCATGCCCAACTCGCTTATAAAACCCATATGCGTAGCCGAAGTACACACAATACGCTCATATGGTTGGTTGAATGACAACTTTTGCATCACCTGCCCCTTCTGCCAAGGTGAGTAGATAGTGATAATCGTACTATCGTTTTGAATATCAATAGTAAAACCAGCGGTATCATCAGTGACAGATGATGTGCTTTGGGGTTGGCATGCCACGCATACCAACCCAAACAAGCACAATATGAAATATAGTCTGGACATTCTTTTATTTCCCACTGATTTCACAGATGTGCACTGAACTTTTTATTAGTGATAATCCGTGTAATCTGTGGGATGAATTAAATTACCTTCAACTCGCTTCCTGGGAAGTAGTGCGCCAAGATTTGCTCGTAGGTATAGCCCTTATCCGCCATCACAGCAGCACCGATTTGGCAGAGGCCTACACCGTGACCCCAGCCTGCGCCTGTGAGGATGAAGTCGCCATTCTCGTTGCGATCCACTACAAAAGCACTACTATACAAGTGGCTCTTGCTCAACCATTTGCGAATCTCCAACTCTTTGCCAATCACCATCGTGCGCTTGCTGCCGACAATCTGCATCTCGTACAAACGAGCAGATGGACCGCGCTTGATAGGCACCAAGTCAAGTATCTCGCCGAAATCAATACCCGAGCGCTCGCGGATGATGTCGCTGAGTTCCTCTTTGGTGTATTGTACGGTCCAACGGTAGAAGTCCTTTGTCTCTTGGTCATAGTTGTTCAATACTTGGCTGAGGATGCGCTCGTCGGTGGTATTGCAATAAGCAGAAGGAGAAGTGCGGATAAACGCTTGTGCATTCTCCTCGATAGTCAAATCGGGTAGGGGAGTGCCTATCTCGTCACGAACAGGCTCCAGATAGTCATAGTGCTCGTTTGCCCATGCGTTCTCAAAGAGTTCGGTAGCACCACCACAAGCCTTGTAGAAGCGTGCATCACACACTTTGCCGTCGTACATCAATACTTGTCCACGGGTAGCGTCAATGGCTTTTTGCACATTAGCAGCCGCCTCTGGGTGTTCATCACGGCGGGTGATACCCTCGTAGCGTTGGCAGTGGTCGTCGGCGCATACATCAAAACCCTCGTGTGCATCTCTTTCGTACCAGATTACATGGCGATCAGGGTCGCTCAAATCTGGTTTGTCGGTACCTGTAGATGGGCTGATGATAGGACGAAGAACCCAACTGCGTGAGATAACCGCATGTGCTTTCAAGAGCTCCAACGATGAGGTAGCAGACATCTCAGAGGTGATAACAGAACTGAGGTAGTCTTCAACATCGAGGCGGTTGATGGCAGTCTGTGTGCCGTCGGCGTTTTCGCGTATTTCCAGTGTACCCTCAAACTCTTGGTCTTCGAGGCGATCCCAGTGGAAACCAATTCCAATGCGGACATTCTTGAGAAGGAAAGTTGGGTGTTCTGGTGTGGAGTGAGGACCTGGAATAACGGCCTCAATCTTTGGGGCGGTCATAACGCCCACTGCAATTTGGTGTTTCATGATTGTATAGTTTTTGTTGTTTTCTGCTTGATTTGTCCCACGGATTTCACGGATGAAACACGGATTAAGATATCAGTGTTAATCTGTGTTCTCAGTGGGAATATTATTATTGTTCTACTTCGCCTTTCCATGAGTTGAATCCCGTGTTGAGTTCTACTACTTGGTAGCCGTGTCGGGTGAGTTGCATGGCGGCAGTTTTGCTTCTTCTACCTGAACGGCAGTAGAGCGCAATGGTCTTGTCTTTTGGAAGCAGTTGCTCGGCTTTCTGCATAAAGTCGGCTTGTGTGACATCAATAAGCAACGCACCATGGATATGCCCTTGCGCATATTCATTCGCAGTTCTGACATCCAAACGAACGACGGTAGTATCTTCAATGACCTTTGCAAAAGTCTCCGCATCCACCGAGCGGAAGTCAGCTGCTTTGCAGCCCAAAAAACTCATCAAGCAGAGTAGGATAGGAAAGGGTTTCATGATGTTATGATAGTTATGCGTTTTTACTTGAGTAGAATATATGCAAGACTGGCGGCGCTGATGATGATCCAAAGCAAAACTCCTTGGAGCAAGGGACGGATGCCAACGGATTTGATGACATCGACAGAGAGGGAGGCGCCGATAAAGAACATTGTGATGATCAATCCCTTGCGTGCAATACCTGCGATGAATTTACCTATCTCGGGATAGTCCACCAAAAGGTAGGTGTTGATGAGCATGGCGAGAATAAAGAACAATATAAACCAAGGAATACTGATTTTCTTGCCCTCGCTGCGGAAGATGAACGAGGTGACTAATGCCAAAGGGATAATCCATAGTGCACGGGTGAGTTTGATGGTCGTCGCCACTTGCAGCGCTTCTTCGCCATAAGCAGCACCTGCGCCGACCACGGAACTCGTATCATGAATAGCGATAGCAGCCCATGTGCCGAAGTCTTGTTGGCTGAGTCCCAACCAATGACCCAAAATAGGGAAGAGGAACAGCCCAATGGCGTTAAGGATAAACACCGTCGCCAATGCCATAGACATATCGGTGTCTTTGGCTTTGATAATAGGTCCTACCGCAGCGATAGCACTACCGCCACAGATGGCTGTGCCCGAACTGATAAGGTAGGAGGTATTACGGTTGAGTTTCAATACTTTGCAGCCAATAAACATACCTATAAGCAAGGTACCGATGACCGATATAATCGTAAAGAGCATTCCCTCCTTACCCGAGGAGAGTGAGGCTTGAAGGTTCATTCCAAAACCCAAACCGATAACGGAGTATTGGAGGAGTTTCTTGGAGACTTTCTTGTTGAAAGTGGGGTAAGCTTGTCCGCAAAGCAGGGCAAAGACTAAGCCAATAAACAGCACCACGGGGGGAGTTACCCATGCAGCGAGAAAACGGAGTGCAGGGATATAATCGCAAAGCAAGCAAAGTGTTAGCACGGATAATAGTGCAATGTAGATATGTCGGTTGTATTTGTGTAGCATGAATGGTTAATTATGAGTTTATCTTAGGAAATAACTTAGGAAAAGACTTAGGAAAGTCACTCTTAACTTCGTGAAGATCAGTATATTTTATAGCAGAATAACTTATCACTTCAAATGCCGTGATCTTGTCGATATTAAATATAAGTCATGCTCCTGAACCTCGTTCGGAAAATTCGTGTGCGTACTATTATTCGTCTGCTTGATTTTGTTGGAGTTGTTCTTTGATTTCGTTTATTTTTTTTAATTGCGACCGCAATGCGGACGGGATTAGATATTTTAGATAAATAGGCGTATTCTTTTTAATTATTCCAATTGTTTGCGGTATATGCTATCTAAGGTGTTGCCGTCTTTGTCTTTCCAGACAAGCCAGCCGTTATTGCTGCTTCCGATGCAGAAGTCGGCTGCTGTACTTGGACTTGAGAATGTTTTATCTGAGGTTAATATCAACTGATCATTGTGAGCTTCTGTGTACTCTTGCAATAATTTGGAGCGTTTATCTTGCCATCCTAAAGATGGTACAGAAGTCTTTGCTATGATACTTCCTTTGAGCACAATAAAACCTGCTGAACTGTAAAAACCTTTTGCACAACATCCACGACCTTTCGTGAAGAATAAATGCTCACATTTGGGTTGTGATATTTCAAAGATATTGCAACCAATGAATGATGCCAAGAACTTGATATCCTCAAAAAACTCATCCATAGCATCGCGTTGATATTCAGGCAAGTTAGGCGCTTTGGGCGTTTGCTTGTTATCGCTCAAAATAAATGTATTGGCTTTCTTGGCCTCTGCAATGGCTTTATGCTCCAAGTATTGCACATCGGCTTTGGTCATATCTGCATCTTTAGATACGAAGATAAGGGCTTTTTGCCAAAATGCTTTCTTGCTATCATGATCTTTTACGCGCTCTTTGAAATTCTCTGTCTCGCCAATATATGCTTGTGGCTTCGTGGTATCATCCTCACCAATGAGAACATAAAAAGCAGGCTTTTGTAGTTTTTCTTGTTCGTTGAGATATGACAAATTGGAGCGTGGCACAACAAACATCTGACAAATCTTGTTGCTGATAAACGCATAACGAGTTCCCTTGGGATCTCCGTCAATGAGGTATGTGGTTACTGTTTTGCCCATTTGCGATTATATGTAAGAAATTTTAGATTCAAATAATTGAGTGGTTATTTCCTAGATGAATTATCGTTTGATAGCTGAAGAACTTTGAATATATCTTTGAGTATCCATTGATAAATTTAGATTTAAACTGTTAATCTTTGATCTCGTAGTATAGTCAACCTCAAATCGATATAAATGATGCACAACAAGATCTCGCAATATCATATGACACATTTTGTTATCAGACATTTCTTCGCTATATTGTTTGATAAGATCGAATTGTATACCGGGATAATTTAGTCCAATTGATGCATTAATTAATTTGTATGAATTATAAGGATTAGCATCAAGTACTTTCTTAAAGGTTGGCTTTAAATTTTCATCTCCGACAGCAAATGATATGCGTCTAATAATGGCCATAGCCAATAAATAAGACCAACCAATTATGAAATTTCTTGTTGACGCTGTAACTTTATCTCGATTAAGGCTTGGATCCCATTCATCACATTTATCTTTTATATATTTATCAGTTATTATTTTTTTTATATATTCCGTTATATCTTCTTTGTTTTCCCATAGTAATTGAAGATTCAAACTTAATGTACGAAGACCTAAATTGTATGTTGCAGTGATAATGTCAAATTTCTCTTTTGATGCTAATTCACCCCAATATTTCATCCCAAGTTGTCCTAAAAGGTCTATTGACTTTAGAGCTAAATTTACTTTTGCAAGTAAATCAATATTTGAGACATCATCATTTAGAGAAAAGTAAGTATAATTCACATTGTCCTCATCAAACTCTTTTTGTTTCTCCTCTAACTCTGTTTCTAATTTAAGTTGATCGTTTCTTTCTTTATCTACATCTATCTCTTTTATAATTTGCTTTGGTATTTCTAAAATAAGGTTATTAATATTTTCTATTTCAGTTTCTAGTCTGCTAGGTTCGAAATCTTTGAATATATCATTAGCATTATTGATAAGTTCTTGTATTATCAATGGGCTTTTTGATAAGTGAGTTATAAACATAATAATATTCGCAAACTCGTTCTTAAAAATTCGTTTACATAATTTCTTTACAACATCAACAATTAATGGTTGGTCTATATTATCTGCAATATATTTAGCAACAAAAAAATAGTACACATATTTATGACCTAATGTAACTTCCGAATTGAAATATAATAGTCTGGATTTTTTCAATGTTGTTTTGACTTCTGTTTTAGTTATATTTTTAATATCGTATTCATCACAATATTTTTCGTAGAAATTGTCAAACTCATCAATGGAAAAACTTTTTCTATTATTATGAAAAAAATAATAACACAATGTTGTCAAAAATTGCCGATAAAATCCAATATTCTTATTGTTCTCTACGGCATGAAATAAAGCATCATTAATTAGATGTTCATAATAGAATCCATGTAAAGAATAATTTTCACTACCAGATTTTACCCCCTCTAAAGATTGCAATATACCCAGTACATATATAGGATATGAAGGGATAAAATTTTTTCCTAAAATAGTCTTTATATATCGATTGGCATCATCTATCTTTTTTCGAATCTCATTTTTAGATTCAATACACATGTCCGCTCCTATTGAATACCATTTTTCAACAAGTTTAGTTCTTAAATCTGCTCCAAATTCAAGAATATTAAATTTAATAAAGTTGACGAATGGAGGATTAGCAGATAGTTCGTTGTTAGGTAATACAATGTCTCCTATAACAATTATATTAGTAAATAATGCTTCAAGATTTGACACTAAAAGTTTCCAATACTTATCATTTCCTTTTGCTGCTTTTTGAAAATCATCAATGATTAATATAAATTGTTCGTTATTCGACTTCTCGTTAGTAGGCAAAATAGAAATTTGTTCGTATTGTTCGGTAATTTTGTCTGTAATAATTTTAAGTATATTATCTTTTCGGATATTAGTATTTATGTCTGCTCCATTAATTAAAATTGGATATAATTCATAATTGTAATATCTCTGAAAAATATATTTACAGAGCGCGGTTTTACCTGAAGATTCTCCACCCACTATATTGTATAAAATACCATCCACATCTATAGCACTTGTAAGTGTTTCTATATTCGTTCGTTTGTCTATTTTGGATTCACTATCAAGGATTCTTAAATTTAAGGGAACATAGATGTCTTCTAAATATACATCTAAACCTGAGGGATGAGTAAACAAATTACCCGACGAATTCAAATACTTATTAAAATCATCAGATAATTTCGTAGACACATGTTGCTTTTCTATTGTAGTATGTTGTACTACATTTTTGTGATATAATTCTTTGATACATGCGTTCAGTTTAACTCTAAATTCAGATTCAAATTTAGTGTCATCATCATATTCAAAATAGTAGATACCCTTATCCCTAAGTTTATTTTTAAAATCGCGAACTTTTTTAAATTGTTCAAAATCTATATCTTGCGGGAGTTTTTCTTTACTAAAAAATAACATTAAATTTTTGCAACTCCCATCATTTTTGTAGTTTTCATAAGCCCGATCAAATTCTTCTTCAGTCCCAGACCCAGCTTGCGCTGTTGGCGTTCCAAATTTATGTTTCATAATACCAACAAAAATATCATACTCTCCTATTTGCTGGTTAATAACACCTTGAGAATATTCTCCAACAGCAGGATATGTGTCCTTTTCCCATTTTTTTGTTTCTAGTCGTATATTATATGTATCACCTATTGTTGTATTTAATTCTTCCACAACTGCATCAACACATTGTCTCTCCGTCTGAACATCAGAAGGAGAGGCAATAAAAATTCGAACTAATCGTCTTATTTCTTCCATATTACTACAATTTTATATTAGTTGATATTTTTTCTTATCAATCTTAGTAATTACAACATTGTTACTAAAATTGATGATAATACTCATATTATTGATAGAGTGTAATAATGTCATTCAAAAAACTTAGAAATGTATCTATAGAATATGGTCTAATTATTCGTTGATAAGTAGCTCGAACAAAATCTATCTGCATTGTACTATCATGGAAAATAGAAGGAGCTATGAAAACAGCTTGCGCTTCTATTTGATTATTTGTAATAAATTCTTCGAGATGCCGATCTATAGGCCATACTTCCATCATTGTTTGTGTACGACCTTCTGCCATGGTAACCTCTACTAATATGCCTTTATCGTATTCGTAACACTCAATATCCCCTTTGCCACCTCCTGCTGTTGAAGTTGGCAAACCTGTGTCGTCACAAGCATAATTTGGAATAACTCTTACATGTGGTAATTGGGATTTTATGCTTAGAGCAGTTAGGAACTCTAAACGAGTTGGAGCTGCTAAAAGTTTTAATACGCTATCCCTTGATGATGCTCTCTTTTGTAGAATGAGCATTTCTCTTTTTATATCTTCCCACGAATAAATCTCTAACCAATTATTTAACAATTGCTCAGATTGATTGGCTGTTATTTGTATAGATTCGACCTCGAATAGTTGAGGATCAATCTCTGCCATATAATCAAAGTACTCCCTCTCGTTCTCATAATGTTCGTATGAGGAGTATGTTTGAAGGATGTAATTGATTTTTTCTTCTTCGTTATAATTTATATCAAGGAAGCGACCTGCACCGCGAAGAGAAAATAGGCCTGTTATGCGCATTTTACGAATAAACTCGTCAGGATATTCAGACATAATTGATTTTTGTTTGAACTCCTTGAATCCGTTCATTATTTCATTGATACAAATATCACAGATATGCTCCTCGCTTGGCGAATAAGCATATTCGTTTCTTAATTGAACAATGCGATTATATAGGGATTCTGCATTATTATCTTTCCAAAATATCAAGAGTGGAAGTTCATGGCGCGCAATACCTTTTGTTTTACCACTTTCGGTTCTGTATTCAGGATTGGCATTGAGTAATTTGATTACTTGTGCAAGCAGGATGAGAGGAATATTGTCATTTAGTACACGCACAAAAGGATTTTTTCTTTGTGATTTAGCCAATGACTGCATAAATGCTTGTTGTTCGTATTCAGGATGCACAATTTCAACATTGATGTCTCCTCCTTCTGCAACTGTCACATGATATACCTGTGAAAGCATATGACCTAATGCTGAAAATTGAATGGGTTCATTAGGATTAAAGTAAACAAATCCTAATTCTTTTGTAAAATCGAATATAGTTGCAAAACGGCTTGGATATCCATAATCAAATCCAGCTTCTTTGTGTTGCTGTGGGTTATTTGTTATGATGTACTGAACTTCGCTGTCTGTTAATATCTGCTTTGCAAAGGTTCCTTTGGGTGTGTTTCCATATTTTTCTTTTATGGAAGTGGTGTTATGAACAGGTCGGTATAAACCATAACGAATCGTCTCAGCAACAATTCTTGTTGCTAATTCATCTGTAAGTGTTTGCCCATCAAATTGAACCAAAATATTGAGGAGCGATTTTACTCTTTCAGGATTGCGTACTGTTGTTGTGTACAATAATGGTTTGTATTCAAGGTCTCGTGTTGCCATGGCTTAATGGATTTTGGTGACAAAAAGATATTCCATATGATTTGCTAAATCTGTTTTTCCTGCATTAAATGCATTGTATTTTTGAGTCAGAATGTGCGTTTCTCCTTTGGATTCTAAGATATGTTGTATTTGTCCTAAAGTTATTTTGTTTTGTGATGATTTGCTTCGACTATTGTATGTGTTGTTATATGATACCACGATGTATTTAGCATTCAAATGTTCAATCAAGTCTCTAAAAGCATCAACAGCTTTTGAACTACAATAATCGCTCATATTCTCTGGTGCTGGTTTGCGTGCAACTCCAAATAATTCTGGCTTGTCCCATTTTATAAGGGTCTCATAAACATGATAAAATCTACTATATTGTCGTGAATTGTATGGAGGATCAATATATACAATATCAGAGTGTATTTGTCTCGCTAACTGATTGGCATCTGTGCGGTAAATTTCACTATTTGCATAACTTTGTGCCGAAATTAAAGTCATAGTTAATTCCGTTTTCTCTATGCTTTTTTTGATATAAGCTTCGAAATGTCCTACTGTATTTGCTAAGCGATCAATACTATAGATTAAAGAAGCAAGCAATATAGAATACTCTTTTTCTGTTAATTCGTCTTTGAGGAGGTCAATTTGTTCTCTGATGTACCCAATTTTTTTTGCGACAGGCATTGCAAAATATTTGTCTCCATAATTTTCTGAGAACCAGTTGCTGTTGTTTGTTTCCGCAATGTTAAAAGATTCAATAATATTTTCTAATTTATTATTGTCAAATTCTCCTTCTGCAAAAAAAGCTTGGTATATTATCTGATTAGAATATAACAGGTCATTGATTATAACTTTGTCATAGTATTTTAGGGCTTGGTTCGCAACTGTACCTGTACCAGAAAAGATGTCACAGAAAGTTTTTGCTTCGGGAGCAACGGATTGGATAGTTTTCATTATCCAATCATTTAATTTTGATTTGTTCCCAATATATCTGCGATTTTCTATTTTGTATGTACTTGGCATGATTCTATACTTTACGGATAAATATTCTGCTATACAATCGTTTCCCATTCACATACCCCCTACCGCCTGCTATATTTAGTGTATATTCATTACCTACTATTTCAAACTGATTAGGATTATACCAATCTATAAATGTGATAGGGACACCCATTATACCTTTGTAATCCCGAGGGATATCTTTGGTTTTGCCAACATTAATAGCATCAATATTGTCAAATTTAGGATATTTTTCTGGTGAATATACTGATGTTAAAGGTAAGTGTTTGTATCTTTCATCACAATCAATATTTGTAAACCATCTAACACCCTTGACGCGAATGAATTTATTACCGTTTGCATCAATTCTAAAATTAGCAGCCTCCAATGGGTAATCCTGTGGTACTTGAAATTCTCGATCTCCACTATGGATGCTTTGACCTAACCACATCTTGTTATTTAATATATGCTTGAAACATTCTTTATAAGAAATGGCATTAACATTACCGATAATTAGAAAATATTTTTGATAGTCATAAAGCAATTTGACAAATTCTCTGAACAAACTGAAAGGCGGATTTGTAACTACAACATCAGCTTGTTGTAAGAAATCAACGCATTCATCACTTCGGAAGTCGCCATTACCTTTGAGAGGCATTGGAGTTAAACTCTCAGGCGTTCCGTCATAGACAATATAAGTTGGAATAGATGTCTCGTTGAATTGTGAGAGAGGTTTATAGCAGGTAGAGATAAGTTTTTTGATCTTATAATCTTGAAAATGATTAATAAAGAATTTTGTAAAGTTACTAACTTCTGAATCATCACAATTACAATATACAATCTTTCCCTTAAAATACTTTTTATAGTATTTCAATTCAGCTTCTATATCCGCTAATTGGGTATAGAACTCATCTTTTTTATTGGCTTGAGCAATATTTAGCAATTCTGATCCAGTCATTCTTCTTGTACTCCTTCCGGTATATTTTTCGCGCAAAGGTACAATTTTTTTGTGAGATATGCAAATGTTTTTTGATTTTTCATGTTCAAGTTGCAATTTTTGACTACTATCTTGGATAGTAGGTATTGATAACATAAACTCAGGAAATGGAATTTGTAATGTTTGTGGATGTGACATAATGAGCAGTTTTTAGTGGTTAAACATACGGGTTTTGTGAAATCGGATGCAAAGGTAGTATGACAAACTGCTAAAACTTGTCAGTATGTAGAGAAAAATGCACTTTTTTGCGGAAAAGTGCATTTTTTGTATTTATTGGGTGTAAAACGAAATAAAAAATGAGCACGAAATGCGCAACTGGGAGTAAATCTTTTTAGGAATGGTGTAAACCTTTTCAGGAAAATAGGCAATAGTTTTAGGATACGAGTCAACCTTTTTAGGAATGGGGACAACTTTTTTAGGAAAGCAATCTTAAGAAAAGTGCGGAGTTCTTAGCCGCAAGGGCACGATAACGCTTCGCTCTTCTCTCGGTCGTCTCTCGGTTGTCTCTCGGTGGAGTAGGGAAAGGTATAAGAGAGGTAAAAGAGACGGCAATCTTAATAAAAGTACTTTTGCCAATACTCATACATTAGGCGGTCGTGCCTACCCTGTACGGCACTACCCTATAGCCATACGGCTGCGTACCCTCAAGGGGTGCGCCATTCTATGTATTGCGCTTAATCCTCAAAGTGGGTACTTTTCGGGCGCAATACTCGGAGTGCGTTCCGTCGCACTCCTTCACCTTGGTCTTTTACCCGAGAGGAATAGTGAAGGTACAGCGGGATGAAATCTTAAGAAAAGGTAGTATGCGCAAGTGGTGTCACCAGAAGGCCAGGTGAGGGCAACATAGTTGCGGTAATAGATTGCAGAGCGAATGAGGAAGAGAATGCAGAATATCTTGCGGACGGAACCGCAAGGCTGGACTGGTGGTGGAAATGATAGTGAAAAATATGAACAACATTGCCTCTTAATTTAGGGCTCGTGCCCAACTCCAATATCGCAATGCTGTTCATATGCGATTTATGCTATAGCGGGTTATCTGCTACTTCGCGTATGATGTCGCGGAGTTTGGATGGGGTGAGGCGATCGAAACTCTCACGGTTGGCTACAATGCCAATACCTGCCATTTCTACGGTGGCAGGAGAGAACAATATGCGTTCTTCTTCTGGTGCAAAGAAACACATTGGACGAGATTCTTTTCTAAAGAATACGATTGTATTGAATTTAGGCGATGAGGCGATAAGGCGATGAGGCGATGAGGCGGGTTCATACCACGAAACGATATTCCAGCGGGGTTCGTATTCTTCGGCATGGGAGGCGCCTGCGGTCAAAGAGCCCGTTTGGCTGGCTTCCTCGGGGATAATGCCCATGGCGAGGACTTTTTTGACTGCTGCCAAATGGGTTTGTAAGTCCGTTTCTTGCACCAAGATAGCATTGGCATAATTGGTGGAGAAATGATCTTCTATCGGGAGGCTGTGGCGAGGCACAGCTTGGAAATGCATATGATCAGGGGCACTGGCTCCACACATAGGACCGTTGTAGAAAATGGTCATCTCGGGCAGTTCTTTTGCCAAGTGCAGCATTGACTCGAGGTGAGGCAATAGTTCTTGGCGTTCGTGCACGGAAGACGAAACGGTGAAGTGCGGAGAGAAAATAGGGAAGGGGTTCACACGAATATAATAGGTGTGCCCAGTAGGTGAATCCCAGTTGTGGGTGAGTTGGTGTTCCTCAATGCCGTCGGGGCAGAGGAAGCATGCTCGTTTTTGCAGAGCTTCAGGGCTGACATCTGCCATAACGCTTCGCACACGAGCGGGGTTGAAAAACAATTTAGCGGGGAAGCCGTCGATAGTCATATCCTTGACTTCTACCCCAGATAAGGCTTGGTAATTAACGAATGCTCTCCCGTGAGAAGCAAGCTCACGGGAGAACATGTCTGTTATTTGTTGATAAAGGTTCAAAACAGTTTAAAGTTTATAGTTGAAAGTTTATAGGCACGGAGTCTGCGGCTCTGCCGCCCTCGCCTTTAACCTCTAACCTTTAATCTTTAACCTAATGATTACTTACCCTCGTTCATTTGGATACGTGCCTTCAACTCCCATGTACGGATACGATCTTTGTACAAGTGGTTGTTGTTCATGGTCACGATATCGCAGTTAGCATCAGAGTTGTCATCCCAACGACGGCAGTTATACACTACGTCA
>JAGBZD010000120.1 GCA_017628395.1 Paludibacteraceae bacterium
ACCGCTCTGGTATTAGGACTAATAGCAGCCCTTTCGCCCTGTCCGTTGGCAACCAATATCGCTGCGATTGGCTATATCAGCAAACGCATTGACAACCGCAGACAAGTCTTTCTACAAGGCTTATTATATACCTTGGGTCGAGTAGTGGCTTACACGGCATTGGGCGTTGTGCTGATTGCTCTACTAAGAAGCGGAAGCAGTATGTTGGGCGTACAGCGTTGGGTGGCGACTTATGGCGAGATGGTACTGGGTCCAGCTCTGATCGTTATGGGCGGTTTGATACTGTTGAGCGACAAACTACGACTGCCGTCTTTGTCAAACAACAACAAGCATGCGCAGCTCGCACAACACGGAGGATGGGGTGCATTGCTGCTCGGCGTACTTTTTGCTTTGGCTTTTTGTCCATCGAGTGCCGTGCTGTATTTTGGCGCTTTGATTCCTATGTCGGCAACCGCCTCAATGGGCTATCTGCTGCCCGTGGTCTTTTCTATAGCCACTGCCTTGCCCGTACTGATTGTGGCATGGGTGTTGGCGTTCAGCGTACAACACATAGGCAAGGTGTATGGCAAGATGCAAAGCATTCAGAAGTGGCTGAACATAATCGTGGCGATAGCGTTTATCGGTGTTGGTGTGTATTATACATACAACTATTTTAGTAATCGTAATAGTGAGACAATCAATCATATAACATCTAAAAATAAAATTATGGAAATTAAAGTATTAGGCACAGGTTGCAGCAAGTGCCGCACTACCTACGAATTGGTAGAGAAAGTAATCAAAGAGAATGGCGTATCTGCCCAGTTGGAGAAAGTGGAAGACATCATGCAAATCATGGAGTATGATGTGATGACCATACCTTGCGTGGTGATTGACGGCGAAGTGAAAATCGCAGGTCGTGTACCTACCGAGAACGAAATCAAACAACTATTAGGACTATGATTCAGCGATTTGCAGACTGGTTGGTGTATGAGGTGTTCTCGTTGGATGCCTCTACACCTTTAGGCGTGGCAGTGAACTTCTTCTTTTACGATAGTATCAAGATAATTCTGCTGCTCTTTCTTATCAGCATGCTGATGGGAATCATCAACGCCTATTTCCCCATTGAGCGACTCAAGCGTTTCTTGGTCACTCACAAGCTCTATGGTTTGGACTATTTCTTGGCAGCACTATTTGGCGGCATTACTCCGTTTTGCTCGTGCTCGTCCGTGCCGTTGTTTATTGGCTTTGTGCGAGGGGGCATACCTTTGGGTGTTACGCTGACTTTTCTGATTGCATCGCCTCTGGTGAGTGAGATAGCTATTGCCATGTTCTTGGGCACTTTCGGCATCAAAACAACGCTCATTTATATCGTTAGTGGTACGGTATTGTCTATGATTGCGGGTTTTATCCTCAGTAAGATGCGTCTTGAGCGTTATCTGAGCGATTGGGTGAAAGCCGCACAGCAGCAGTCTAACACACAAAGCCAACAATGGGAAGCAGAGCAAACACCTTTTCTGCAACGCTTGCCTGTGATAGCAAAAGACGCTTTGGGAGTTGTTAAGGGAGTGATATGGTACATATTATTAGGTATAGGTGTGGGTGCAGCTATGCATGGTTATGTGCCCGAGGGCTTTTTTGAGCAGTTCCTGTCGGCAGACAATTGGTGGGGCGTGCCATTGGCAGTCGTGTTGGCAGTACCGATGTATGCTAATCCAGCCAGTATCGTGCCTATCATAGAGGTGTTTGTGGTCAAAGGTATTCCATTGGGAACTGCGATTGCGTTTATGATGGCGGTGATAGGGTTGTCTATTCCAGAGGCGATGATGCTAAAAAAAGTGATGACTTGGCGACTGATAGGCATTTTCTTTGGCGTGGTGACATTGTTAATTATTGTTTCAGGATATTTGTTTAATTGGCTATTATGAGAGTATTGATTTTGTGTACAGGCAATAGTTGCCGTAGTCAGATGGCACACGGTTTTGTGCAATCGCAGCACCCTGATTGGGAAATATATTCAGCTGGAACTCAACCTGCGGCAAAAGTTAATCCGATGGCTGTGAGAGTCATGCAAGAAGTGGGTATTGACATTTCGCAGCATACGCCGCACCATGTGCAGGAATATGTGAATCAGTCGTGGGACTATGTGATTACTGTTTGTGGAGGTGCAAACGAAACCTGCCCCATGTTCGTAGGGCAGGTTAAGCATCGCTTGCATATTGGTTTTGATGATCCATCGGACGCTTTGGGCAGCGAAGAGTATATCCTTTCAGAGTTTCGCCGCGTTCGCGATGAGATACATCAGAAATTTGCTGAGCTGTTAGATTGAGGAGTTTTGAGATAGTAGAGTCTATTTTCGTCCGAAGCGCTCTTTTAGGAATGCTTGGGCAGCGGTTTTGACATTGCTCATCGTGTTGCCAATAAGGCGTTGGAAGAAGACCTCCATTGCTAAAAAAGCAGCATAGAAATACAGCACTCCCCAAAGCCATTGAATACCTTGGTAATCAACATGTTGGTTGATTTGTACGATTGACCAAATAGCTACAGCAGCCATCACGACGGCTGTCCACCAACCAGGAGATACGCCTTTGAGTCGGAACAGAAAGATACCCCAATTGTGGATAAATCCCTCAAAAATACAGAGGATAATCACGCCAAAAGTGAGCCATAGTTGTTCGGGAAAGAGAATCGCTAACGAGAAAATGGTGGTGATATATACGGCTTGCGCCAGATGTGTAAGACCTGGAGTGAGCGAGCGATAGTCAACGCGCATCATGCGACCCAGCATCAGCTCCAAGAAGCGGTCTTTGTAACTCTCTTCGTATTCGTGCAGAATCAAGCAGGCATACAACGCCAAGACGAGTTTTTGTACGAGTACCAACTCAGCCCAATGGCATGCTGCCCACACTGCCCATCCGACAAAAATCAATGTCATTAGATGGATGTTGTGCTTTAGCAAAAATAATCCTAACTTTTTCATGGTATTATGTGTTTGGGTTCATGTTTTCGCTGCAAAGGTAGTAAAAAAATCGCATATGCGCAAGGGCTATGCGATTTTTTTGTGTGTAGAGTGTAAGGGAAAATCATATCAAATGAGAGTTGTTTAAGTCTCGGTAATAGCTGCTTGATGACACGCTCATCATTCGGTGAGGTTCCAATGAGGTTCCAATGGAGATAGGGGGCAAGTAGGTGGCATACGAAGGGGGAACTAAAGGGATAAGGTGAAGAAAAAGAGATGAAATATGACTTTTTATTAAAAAAATGCGTTTCGCGCTTGCGTATGTGCGAAAAAAGCAGTACCTTTGTCGCGAAATATGTAGTTTCGCCGCTTTGGCGAGCGAAAATATGCTTAAAAACATATTTTTGACGGCACAGAGTGCATATAGGATAGTAGGAAAAGAATAAACAAACAACATAATTAATTAACTTTCTTAAATCATGGCAGAAGAAAAATTGAACATGTTAGCCGAGTTTCCAGCCATCTCAAGCAAAGCTTGGAAGGAGAAAATCGTAGCTGACCTCAAAGGCGCCGACTTCGATAAGAAGCTCGTTTGGC
>JAGBZD010000121.1 GCA_017628395.1 Paludibacteraceae bacterium
CATTCCTGGGTTACCTGCGCCGAAGAAACCGAAACGCAATACCCATGCCAACATAGCCATCAGCATCACCGACTTGATACCAAACTTCTTCAAGAAGAATGGGATAAACAAGATGCACAATGCCTCGCAGATTTGTGAGATAGAGATCAAGATATTAGCGTGTTGTACGCCAAAAGTATCAGCGAACTCCTCAATGGCTCCGAAGCTGGTAATGAATGGGTTAGCGTAGCCGTTGGTGATTTGCAAGCACATACCGAGCAGCATGGAGAAGATGAAGAACACTGCCATTTTCTTTTGTTTGAACAACGCGAATGACTCCAATCCGAGTGCCTCCACGAGCGACTTATTCTCCACATGACCCTTTACTGGGCACTTAGGCAAAGTGAGGGAGTAGATGGCGAGAATAATACTGAGCGCACCGCTGACAACGAATTGCTTTGGAGTAGCTTGGAAACCGCACAAATCCACGATCCACATGGTTACGATGAAGCCCACGGTACCGAGTACGCGGATAGGTGGGAAAGCCTTCACGGTGTCGAGGTTGGCTTGTGTCAAAGCCGTATAAGCCACGGAGTTGCTGAGCGCGAGGGTAGGCATGAAGAATGCTACCGAAGCGGTGTAGAGCGAAAAGAGGGTAGAGAAAACTACGCCGTCGCCTGCCATGAGACCATAGGCGCCTGTAGCAATCATAAAGGTACCTGCAAGTGCGTGGCAAAGGCTCAGTGCTTTCTCTGCTGGAATCCAGCGATCAGCCACAATACCCATGAGTGCAGGCATAAAGAGGCTCACGATACCTTGGATGGAATAGAACCAGCCTATATTGGTAGCCATACCGTGCGTGGCAAGGTAGGTACCCATCGAAGTTAAATACGCTCCCCAAACGGCAAATTCGAGGAAGTTCATGACGGTTAGTCGAAGTTTGATGTTCTTCATATTATTTTATGTTTTTAAGTTGTAATCGGGGGGTGGGCTTCCGGCGTCTGGCTGCTGGGGACCCAATTATTTTTTTTGCATCCGGCGTCCGGCTGCTGGCAACCATTGACCGGCTTCCGGCATCAGGGTGCCTAAAACTCACTGGTAAAGTGGAACTTAATATTCTTGTAGTCGTTCTGCGCCATTTGGAGTACATAGCCGCTATCTGCCATGAAGACATCGCGTCCCTCTTTGTCCTTTGCCATGTACTGCGCTTTGCGTTTCTTGAACATCTCCAGTTCGGCTTCGTTGTCGCTCTCTATCCAGCATGCCTTGAACATCTGCAATGGTTCCCAGCGGCATTTGGCTTGGTACTCATGCTCCAAGCGGTGTTGAATAACCTCAAACTGCAATTGTCCTACTGTACCGACAATCTTGCGACCGTTGAATTGGCTCACAAACAGCTGTGCCACACCTTCGTCCATGAGTTGGCTAACGCCCTTGTCGAGTTGCTTTTGCTTCATAGGGTCGGCATTCTCGATATACTTAAACATCTCAGGTGAGAATGATGGCAAGCCCTTGAAGTGGAGGTTCTCGCCTGCAGTGAGGGTGTCACCAATCTTGAAGTTGCCTGTATCTGGAAGACCTACTATATCGCCTGCAAATGCCTCATCTACTGTCTCTTTGCGTTGCGCCATGAAGCAGGTAGGCGCAGAGAAACGCATTTGGCGATTCTCGCGCACATGTTTATAATAGGTGTTGCGCACGAACTTACCGCTACAAATCTTGAAGAATGCGATACATGAGCGGTGATTAGGGTCCATATTAGCGTGGATCTTGAAGCAGAACGCCGTGAAACCATCCTCCATTGGTTCTACCTTGCGCTCCACTGCCTCCACAGGGCGTGGCGATGGTGCAATCTGCACGAAGCATTCGAGGAGTTCCTTCACACCAAAGGTGTTCAACGCTGAGCCAAAGAATACAGGAGCCAGGTCGCCTGCCAAATAATCCTCACGAGAGAAAGGATTATACACACCCTCAATCATCTCCAAATCCTCTTGAAGTTTGAGCGCATCTTGTTCGCCTACGAGCTGCGCAATCTGTGGGTCGGTAACATCGTCAAAGCGAAGAGACTCAGTGACTTGCGTCTTGTTGGGTGTGTAAAGGTCAAGGGTAGATTGGAAGATATTATACACGCCTTTGAATCGTTCGCCGCTGTTGATAGGCCACGAGAGTGGGCGTACATGGATACCGAGTTCGCTCTCCACCTCGTCCATGAGGTCGAATGGGTCCTTACCCTCGCGGTCCATCTTATTGACGAAGACCATCACGGGGGTCTTGCGCATACGGCAGACTTGCATGAGGCGGCGGGTTTGTGTCTCCACACCTTTGGCAGAGTCGATAACGATGACTACAGAGTCCACTGCAGTCAGCGTGCGGAAGGTGTCCTCGGCAAAGTCTTGGTGACCAGGGGTGTCGAGGATATTGATATGATAGTTGTTGTAGTCAAAACCCATGACTGAAGTAGCTACGGAGATACCGCGCTGCTTCTCAATCTCCATCCAGTCGGAGGTGGCTGTTTTGCGAATCTTGTTGGATTTTACGGCTCCCGCTACATGGATTGCACCTCCGTAGAGCAGGAGTTTCTCGGTGAGCGTCGTTTTACCCGCATCTGGGTGCGAGATGATCGCAAAGGTGCGGCGACGCAAGATTTCTTGTTGTTCAGCGTTGGTTAACACAATGATATAATTTACAAATTTGACAATTTACAATGTACTATTTATTTACGAATATGATTATTTACAATTGACCTTTTGCATTATGTCAGCAATGGTGCGGGGGAGGAGGCGTTTCTCCTCTTGTTGTACGCGAGCGGAGAGGGTATCGGGGGTGTCGTTTGGCAGTACAGGAACGGTGGTTTGTGCGATGATGCTGCCGCCGTCCACCTCAGCGCTTACATAGTGGACTGTGCAACCTGCTGTTGTGTCCCCCGCTGCCAATACCGCCTCTTGCACGCGTACGCCGTACATGCCTTTGCCGCTGTGTTTGGGCAACAGCGAAGGGTGGATATTGATGATGTGCTTCTCCCACTTGTGGCATATCCATTCGGGGATAATCGCCAAGAAACCTGCCAGTACCACCAATTGTACATCGTGCTGTGTGAGGGCTTGGTCAATCTCTGTCCAGTCCTTGGATAGCAGGGTGGGAATATGGGCATTCTGCGCACGCGCAATGGCAGGACAATCGCGATTGGTAACAACCAATGCCACACGATACCCGTGTTGCAACTGCTCATCAATCAGCGTTTGCAGGGTAGTGCCAGCACCTGAGGCAAAGACGGCTATGTTGCTTGTTGTGTTCATCAATGTCCGCGTACAAACACGCCTTCAGCTTGGTTTTCAAGAAAACAGCAATTCTCCGAATGCTCTTCGGAGAATGCAGTTTGTTGTTCTTTTATGTAGTCTTCGTAAGTCATCAACGCAGTTTTGCTCCGAATTTCTCCTCGAAGGTCTTGAGTAGTTTCGCCATGATAGCTTCAATCTGTTTGTCTTTGAGGGTATTCTCTGTGTCTTGCAAAATGAACGATAATGCATAACTCTTCTTGCCTGCATCAAGGTTCTTGCCTTCGTAAACATCGAAGAGATTGACTTGTTTGAGCAATTTCTTTTCGGTAGCCATAGCTGCTTGTGCCAAATCAGCGAACTTCACCGATTTGTCCACCAACAACGCGAAGTCGCGCTTAACCTCGGGATATTTAGGCAAGTCATTAATCACAGGCTTGTATTGCTTGTGCAGACGCAATAGCATATTCCAGTCCAAGTCGGCATAATATACAGGATTGTCAATATCGAATGCTTTGAGTTGTTTCTTAGCTACGATAGCCATGACACCAATCTGCTTGCCGTTAGGGGCGAGAATAGCCATGCCGTCATCATACAATTCGTTGGCTTCCATTGGCGCCAATTTGTACGCCACGCCCAAACGACGGAGCACATTGCTCACATAAGCATGCAGTTGATAGAAGGATGTCTTTTCCTCTTTCTGTACCCATGATTGTGTGGTCTTGTTGCCCGTTAACCACAACGCCAAGTGTGGCTCTTCGCTATACGCATAGAGTGGGTCGTATGTCCAATGTGGGTCTTTGGCTTGACGGTCGGCAATCTTCTGCGCGCTGTAGTGATAGCAACTGCCAAACTCGTAGAACTTCAAGTCGGCATTCTTGCGGTTGGCATTGCGTTGTATGCTTTCAAGTCCGCCAAAGAGCAAGGTCTGACGCATAACGCCGAGGTCTTGGCTTAGTGGGTTCATGATTTTCACGCAAGTAGCCAGCGCGTATTCTTGCAGGTTCTCGTAGTAACTCATCTTGGTGAGTGAGTTGTTGAGTATCTCATTGAATCCTTGTGCTGTCAATTGCTCCGACAGACGGATTTGCAATGCCACAGGATTAGGCTTGGGATTGTAGCTGAGTGAGGTGTTGAGTTTCTCGGGGAACTCCACATTGTTGAAACCGTAAATGCGCAGAATATCCTCTATTACATCACACTCGCGTTGTACATCCACACGATAGCGAGGTACACCGATTTGCCATACCTTTCCATTCTTATTATAGATTTCCACTTCCAGTGCTTTGAGAATGGTCTCAATCAATTCTTCACCCAGTTCTTTACCAATAAGTGCGTTAGTGCGGTCAATATTGAGTTCGATAGGGAATGGCTCGAAGGTGGTTTGACCTTGGTCGGTTACCTCCATAGCAATCTCGCCACCCGCTACTTCTTGAATGAGGAGCGCGCAGCGTTTGAGCACATAGAGTGTGTTGTTTGGGTCGCAACCGCGCTCGTAGCGGAAGCTGGCATCGGTAGATAATTGATGACGGCGAGCGGTCTTACGAATGCTCACTGGGTCGAAGTATGCGCTTTCAAGGAAGATGTTCGTAGTTGTGTCAGAGATACCAGAGTCTTGTCCGCCGAACACACCAGCGATACACATTGGCTCCTCTGCGTTGCAAATCATCAAGTCTGCAGCCGACAGGGTGCGCTCCACGCCATCGAGGGTCACGAATTTCTGACCTTCGGTAGCGTTCTTTACAATCACTTTATTGCCTTTGATCTTGTCTGCGTCAAAAGAGTGGAGTGCTTGTCCCATCTCGTGTAGCACGAAGTTCGTTACATCCACCACATTGTTGATAGGACGGATGCCGATGGTGTTGAGGGCTTTTTTGAGCCAGTCGGGCGACTCCTTGATGGTCACACCCTTGATACTCACGCCTGTGTAGCGAGGGCATGCATCGGCGTTCTCTACCACTACCTCAATAGGCAATGCATTGCTTTGTACTTGGAAATCCTCTACGGAGGGTTTGATAAGTTGGACACCGGCTTCCGGCTTCTGGGCTGCCTGATAATATGCATAGAGGTCGCGTGCTACGCCGTAGTGGCTTGCGCCATCGGCACGGTTAGGAGTGATGTCCACCTCAATGAGGGTGTCGTCTTCCACGCCGAAGTACTCCTTAGCGGGCATACCCACTGGTGTATCTGCTGGCAAAACCATGATGCCGTCGTGGTTGTTGCCTACGCCGATTTCATCTTCGGCGCAGATCATACCGAGTGACTCCTCGCCGCGAATTTTGCCTTTCTTGATAGTGAACTTCTCATCGCCATCGTAGAGTACAGTACCTACGGTAGCCACGATGACTTTCTGTCCCGCAGCCACATTAGGCGCACCGCAGACAATCTGCAGAGGCTCTGCGTCAGGAGCAACGCGCGTGGTGGTGATATGCAAGTGGTCCGAATTAGGGTGGTCAACGCAGGTGATGACTTCGCCTACGACCAATCCTTCCAGTCCGCCTTTGATGGTTTGTACTTTTTCTACTTTGCCTACTTCCAAACCGATGGAAGTCAAGATTTTAGCTACTTCTTCTGCGCTGTCGGTAAGCGTTAAGTAGCGTTTGAGCCAATTATACGATATATTCATTGTTTTTGGTGCGCTGAGCGCGATTAATTTAGTCAAATTAATAGTGCGTACAAAATGCGGTGCAAAGTTACAACTTTTTTTTGACATTTGCAAACAAATGTAAGGAAAAAATAATTGTGCTTGCAAAATCACTTTTTTTAAGGGTTTTCTTGTGTATGTAAGAAAAAAATTGTAACTTTGCACGCTATTTGTAAAGGGGTTGTAGCTCTCTTGCAGATGAAATTATTATGAACTCTTAAAAACAATAAATATCATGGCTAAAAAAGAAATTCAATTTTCCCTCGTCTATCGCGACATGTGGCAGAGTAGTGGCAAGTATGTGCCACGCAAAGATCAGTTGGCAAAGATTGCGCCTGTAATTATTGATATGGGTTGCTTTGACCGCGTAGAAACCAATGGCGGTGCCAGTGAGCAAGTGAATCTACTCTATGGCGAGAATCCCAATATAGCAGTACGCACTTTTACTAAGCCTTTCAACGAGGTTGGTATCAAGACCCATATGCTTGACCGTGGTCTCAACGCATTGCGTATGAACCCAGTGCCTGCGGATGTGCGCAAACTCATGTATAAGGTGAAGCACGCGCAAGGCGTAGATATTACCCGTATCTTCTGCGGATTGAATGACCCTCGCAATATTATCCCTTCTATCAAGTGGGCAAAGGAAGCGGGCATGACCGCACAAGCTACCATGTGTATCACCTATTCTGAGGTGCACAATGCGGAATACTATATCAACCTTGCTGAGGAGCTCATCGCCAACGGCGCACAAGAGATCTGTCTGAAGGATATGGCTGGTATTGGTCGCCCAGCAATGCTTGGTACAATCGTTGCGGCTATCAAGGAGAAACACCCAGATATTATTATTCAATACCACGGTCACTCTGGTCCTGGTTTCTCAGTAGCCAGCATGCTGGAGGTGGCGAAAGCAGGTGGTGATGTGCTGGATGTGGCAATGGAACCACTCAGCTGGGGTATGGTGCACCCAGATGTGATTACCATTCAATCCATGCTCAAAGACGCTGGCTTCCTTGTGAAGGACATCAACATGAAAGCATACATGGAGGCGCGTTCGCTCACCCAAGAGTTTATCGATGACTTTCTTGGTTACTGGATTGACCCTCGCAATTCGAAGATGACTTCGTTGCTCGTAGGTTGTGGTCTGCCTGGTGGTATGATGGGTTCGCTCATGGCTGACCTCAAAGGTATGCATGCGGCTATCAACGCCAACCTTGTGAAGCGCGGTCAAGCTGCCCTCAGTGAGGACGAACTCCTTGTGGAACTCTTCGACGAGGTACAACGCATTTGGCCAATGCTCGGTACACCATGTTTGGTAACGCCATTCTCACAATATGTAAAGAACGCTGCGCTGATGAACCTCTACAGCAAGTCCATGGGCGAGAAACCATTCACCCGCATGGATCCTGCTATGTGGGGTATGATTCTCGGCAAGTCGGGTAAGTTGCCAGGCACATTGGCTCCTGAGATTATCGAGCTCGCCAAGGAGAAGAACATGGAGTTCTATACCGATGACCCACAAGCGTTGTACCCAGATGTATTGCCACAATTCATTGCGGAGATGGAGAAGAACGGTTGGGATCGTGGTCAAGACGATGAGGAACTTTTTGAGTTTGCTATGCACGAGAAACAATACCGCGAGTATAAGTCAGGTCAAGCTAAGGAGCAATTCAATAAGGATTTGTTTGAACGCATAGAGAAAGCAGCGGCAAGTGGTCAACCTGTGAAGGTGCTGACTGCGGCTGACAAACGCGCTATCTTGCACCCTAATGCCGAGCCATTGGAGGCAACGCACTCGGGCAAGGTGATGTGGGAACTGGACTTCAACGAAGATAGCAAGGCACCTGCATTGGGTACATTCTTTAAGCAAGGCGATGTGGTATGCTACTTGCAAACGCCTCATGGTATCGAACCAATCCGTGCGTTTGAGCACTGCCGTGTCGTAGCTATCGAGAAGGAGCAAGGCGCTACTGCTGTGAAGGGCGACGCACTCTGCTGGGTTGAGAAAGCCGACTTGGTAGAAGAGGTGGTAGAAAATGTAAAAGATGCTGCCAAGAAAGTAAAAGAGGTTATCAAAGAGGCGGTCAAGAAAGCCGACACGGAGATTATCGAAGGCGCGAAAAGCAATTGGAAAATGACGAAAAACCATAAATAAACATGAAAAAATACAATTTTAACGCAGGACCAAGTATCCTGCCACAAGAAGTGATTAAGCAAACAGCAGAGGCTGTAATCGATTTTCAAGGCGAGGGTTTGAGTATCCTTGAGATTTCTCACCGTGCTAAGTATTTTCAACCTGTTGTAGATGAGGCAGAAGCACTGATGAAGGAACTGCTGAATATCCCAGAGGGCTACCGCGTGATTTTCGTGGGTGGTGGTGCAAGTTTGCAATTCTGCATGGTGCCATTCAACTGCCTTGAGAAGAAAGCCGCTTATCTCAATACGGGCGTTTGGTCGAAGAAAGCCATCAAAGAGGCAAAGGCTTTTGGTGAAGTGGTAGAGGTGGCGACCTCCGCTGCGGATAACTTCAATAATATCCCTATGAACTTCGAGGTGCCACAAGATGCTGATTACTTGCATATCACAACCAACAATACCATCTATGGTACCGAGATTTCTGATGAGAAACTCCAAGTTATCTATGAGAAAAAAGGCAATGTGCCTTTGATTGCTGATATGTCTTCGGATATCCTCTCTCGCCCAATTGATGTAAGCAAATACGATATTATCTATGGTGGCGCACAAAAGAACTTGGCGCCTGCGGGTGTGACCTTCGTGATTGTGAAAGAGGCATTCCTCGGCAAAGTGAGCCGCTATATCCCTACCATGTTGGATTACCGTACCCATGTAGAGAACGGCAGTATGTTCAATACCCCTCCTGTGTTGCCTATCTATACCGCTATGCTCACCTTGCGTTGGCTGAAAGCCAATGGCGGCTTGCAAGCTGCTTTGGAGCGCAATGTGGCGAAGGCAGAGTTGCTCTACAAAGCCATTGATGAGAGCAAGATTTTTGAGGGTACAGCCCGCAAAGAGGACCGCTCACTCATGAATATCTGCTTTGTACTGAAGCCAGAGTACGCACACTTGCAAGACGACTTCTTCAAGTTCGCTACAAGCAAAGGAATGGTAGGTATCAAGGGGCACCGTCTCGTGGGTGGTTTCCGTGCAAGTACCTATAACGCCATGACCCTCGAAGGCGTACAAGCCCTTGTGGACTGCATGAAGGAGTACGAACAAACACTTTAATTTTAACATTTGTTTATATTTCTCGTTCAGCCGATGTGTAGCAGAAGTTGAGCCGAAGATACGCAGATGATACAATGATAATACAAATTAAAAATTAACATTTATTTATATATGAAAGTACTTGTTGCAACCGAAAAACCATTTGCCAAGGTGGCTGTTGATGGTATTCGTGAAGTGATTGAGCAGGCGGGTTACGAACTCGCGTTGCTTGAGAAATATACCTCTAAAGAGCAACTATTGCAGGCTGTAGCTGATGCTGATGCACTGATTATTCGTTCCGACAATGTGGACGCAGAGGTCTTGGACGCTGCAAAGCAGTTGAAGATAGTGGTTCGTGCAGGCGCGGGATACGATAATATTGACCTCGCTGCGGCTACTGCGCATAATGTGGTGGCAATGAACACCCCGGGTCAGAACTCCAATGCTGTAGCGGAGTTGGCTATAGGGCTTATGGTTATGGCGGTGCGTAACCTCTATAATGGTACCAGTGGAACCGAACTCGGTGGCAAGAAATTAGGTATCCATGCTTATGGTAATGTGGGGCGCAATGTAGCGCGTATTGCCAAAGGCTTTGGTATGGATATTTATGCGTATGATGCCTATTGCCCAGATGAGGTGATGATCAACGAAGGTGTTACGCCTCTTCATTCGGCTGAAGAACTCTATGCTATGTGTCATATCGTGAGCTTGCATATTCCTGCTACGCCTGAAACCAAAGGCAGTATCAATAATGCATTGCTCAGCCGCATGCCACAAGGCGCGGTGCTTGTGAATACAGCGCGCAAGGAAGTCATCAACGAGGATGAACTGATTCAGTTCATGCAAATCCGCAAGGACTTCAAGTATATGACGGACATCATGCCTGCGGCAGACCAAAAGATGCAAGAACTCTTTGAGGGACGCTATTTTGCTACGCCAAAGAAGATGGGCGCACAGACAGCAGAGGCGAATATCAATGCGGGTATTGCTGCGGCAAAGCAAATCGTGGACTTCGTTGAGAACGGCAATACGCGTTTCCAAGTGAATAAATAATTAGCCTGCTGTGCTGGTAGAAAAAATCGTTTGAGTCAAAGACGAGATAAGCAATTAGATGTAGATGAAGAAAATACTATTTGTATTGACATTATTTATAGTTAGTGTTTCCTACGCTCAGTATGTGGAGTGCGTAGGAAATGCTGTGTTATTGGAGAATGATGGAAATACCCTGTTCGTATTTGAGAAGAATCCAGAACTTAAAACCAAAACCAGTGTCGGAAATGTTGCATGGTATAGTTATCCCGATACGACGCAACTTATTCAGGCGTCCTCTGACTATTTAGATAGTTACAACGGCTTGGAGCATGGCAAGGGTTATATGATTAAGAAGGATAACATGCGAGAAGTCTTTTGGGTCTTCGATTACGATAGTTTGCGTGTGCAAGCCAATGCTGTAACTGCCGAACTCACCTGCGAGAACACGGTGTTGACTATTGATGGTAATATTCCTCCTCTCCAATACCACAACCAAAACGGCAGGCTCACCACTTATCCTCGCATGTGTCGTATTACCTACCAAGATGCTATGTGGGGAGGCGAATCGTGGGTGGACTCGGTGGCTGTGAGCGAACAGGAACTTGCCTCTACGATGACGGTTAGTGCCTCGCCTGTGACGACGGATTATGCCATTGCTGATGCACTTGCTATGCAACTTGGATTGCAAGACGATACGCTCTATTCGCCTGTGTATGAGCCAATAGCACTCAAGGCGTATCCTCAGACTATCACCACCACACGCGGCAAACAAGGCGAGAAAAGCAACGAGGTTAATCGCCCTTATACGCCAGATGATGTGGTGAATATGTCGGCTCCGTTGGAGGTGCTGTTTAAGTCCAACGGACTGAATGCCGACTTCTACCAATGGAAACTCTATAAGGGAAGCGAACTAATCATCACACGCAACGATGCCGAACACCGATATACATTCATGGACAAAGGTAACTATCGTGCTGTGGTGATTGTGAGCAATAGCGATTGTCAATTGGATTCCGTATCATTTGATATCTCGGTAAGCGAGTCGATGTTGCTTGTTCCTAATGTGTTTACTCCCAATGGCGATGGAGCGAACGATGAGTTTCGTGTAGTGTATCGTTCAATCAAGGAGTTTCAGTGTTGGGTGTATAATCGCTGGGGACATCAGGTCTTCCATTCGGATAATCCAGACGAAGGTTGGGACGGTACGATAGGAGGACGCCCTGCTGCGGAAGGTGCTTACTTCTATGTGATTCGCGCCTTGGGAACGGATGCCGATGAGAATGCCAAATATACGCTCAAACCTGTCTATAAGAAGCAGAAAGAGAAACAAGACGAATCACTCTTGGGTGTATATCAATTGTCAGGATCCATCAATTTGCTTCGTGGAGGAAAGAAATGAAACAAACGAAATCAATATATACGCCTGAATTATCATGCTTGTCGCTTGCCAAGATTGATGCTGCATTGGCTGCAATGCCGCTTGCGGGCAAGATTGATACGCTGAATTGGGTGGAGCAGTATCCTGCTGCGCCAGAAACTACCTTTACCTTAGCTCATACTGATGAGATGTTGTATGTGCGATTTGAGGTGAAAGGCGAAGTGCCATTGGCAACCAAGACGGAGGATTTGCAACTGGTGAATGAGGATGCATGTGTGGAGATATTCATCGCAGATGCAGATAACACCCACTATTGGAACTTCGAGTTTAATGCCGCAGGTGTTTGCAATGCCTCGCATCGCAAAGAAAGAAAAGTGGATGTGGTGCGCCTGAACGCAGAGCAATTGCAAAGTATCAAGCGTTTTCCTGTGCAGTTGTGCGCTGCGCATTGGTCGCTGTTGGTGGGTATTCCATTGGAGTTGATAGAATTTGACCTCGCGCACGAGCACGCGCGTCGCGCGAACCTATATAAATGTGGCGATAAGACGCCGATGAAGCACTATGCTTCGTGGAATCCTATTGATGCCCCAGCACCTGCATTCCATTTGCCCGAGTTCTTTGGAGAAATACAGTTTTAGAACAAAGAACAAGGAACCAAGAGTCAAGACAAATCACTAACGACTGATAGACGATACAAATAAGTCTTTGCTCCAGGCTCCTTAATCCTGACTCAAAAAATAAACAATATATAAATACAATATTGTGAAGCGATATCTATTATTAATTATTTCTTGTGGGGTGGCATCAATGATGGCTGCTCAGAGTGCATATCAAACTTATTTGGAACATGGTTATGATAGCGTGAGAACAAGTATTCTTACGCAAATGTACGAGAATGAAAGAAATAAACCAAATGAAGCAAAACAAAAGAAAATTGCAAAAAACATACAGAAAACATATCTTGCAGAACGAAACGATATGCAAGAGATTGTACTGGAATCTGACAACGAATTGATCACTATAGCTCACAACCTCCAAACAGTTGTGAAAAACAAGGATTATTCATCTATATGGGGATGTTTACAAGCTAATGACACCGTCACAGATATTCGTAAAAGAGAAAATGCTGAGTTACTTGTAATGGAACATCTGTACAAGGTATCAGACGACATATCGGTAGAGTATATCAAACTGTCGGACGATTCTGTAAGCATTTATTTGTTTGACCATATATTCTTTGAGAAATCCATCTCTGGCGCATGGAAAGCATGTATGTTGCAGATATTATATAACTATTTACCCAAATATTGGCATGCTAATTATAATCTGAAAACCTATATCTATACCGCCGATGACCTTACTGATTATATAGCGAATATAAGATATGGAAAACCTGAATTGCAGGTAGAGCAGTATGACGTTCGTCCGCGTGTTTATGCAAACAACAATAGGTATTATATAGAACTGTGCTACTTTAATGATTGGACAGGATTAGTTCGTTCAATATATAGAGTTGATATCAATAATGAGGGAGAAGCAAACATAGATCTTGTGAGTGATGTAGTACTCCATGAATATCGTTGCGGTGTTATCTTCTAGACTATTTTGAGAATAAAAACAAAAGTAACTATATGAAAAAATCAATTCTTACTATGGCTGCAATGGCAGTAACTCTGTTGGCAAGTGCCAACCCATTCTTCCACTACAAAGAGTGGAAGACCCCTCATGGAACCTATCCGTTCAATGACATCAAACCTGAGCATTACATGCCTGCTTTCGAAGAAGGTATCAAGCAAGGTTTGGCGGAGATCGACGCTATCGTCAACAACCCCGCTGCTCCTACCTTCAAGAACACCATCGAAGCATATGAGAAGTCTGGCGAGCTGCTCTCTGTAGTTGCTGGTTGCTTCTACAACCTTACTTCTGCTGAGACCAACGACGAACTTCAAGCCATCGCTATGGAACTTTCGCCAAAGATGTCGGAGTACTCGGCTACTATCCGCCTCAACGAAGGACTTTTTGCGCGTATCAAAGCGGTGTATGACCAAAAAGACAACTTAAAGCTCAATCCTGCGCAACAAAAACTGCTTGACGATATCTACGAGTCTTTCGCTAATAATGGCGCAAACCTCAATCCAGAGCAAAAGCAAGTGTATAAAGAACTCAGCGCAAAGCTCTCTCAACTCACCCTCGTGTATGGTCAAAATGTCCTCAAAGCTACCAACGCTTGGACCATGCTCATTACCAATGAGGCTGATCTCGCTGGTTTGAAGGACGATACCAAAGCCATGCTCAAAGCCAATGCTGAGAAGAAAGGCATGCAGGGTTGGCTCCTCGACCTCAAACCTACCACCTATATCCCTGTGATGGAGGATTGCCAAAACCGCGATATTCGCCGCGAACTCTACACCGCATACAACAGCCGTTGCATCGGTGGCGAGTTTGATAATACGCAAGTCATCATTGATATTGTGAATACCCGCCTCGCGTTGGCAAAACTCTTTGAGAAGGCTTGCCATGCTGATAAGTCGCTCACCAAGACTTGCGCCGAGAGCAAGGAGAATGTGATGAACTTCCTCGACCAATTGCGCGATAGCTATATGCCTGTGGCTCAGCAAGAAGTGGCTGAATTGCAAGAGTTTGCTAAGGGTAAGGGCTTCTATGCTACCCTCCAACCATGGGACTGGAGCTTCTACAGCAAGCAACTCAAAGAGGAGAAATATGCTATCTCTGACGACCTGCTCCGCCCATACTTCAAGAA
>JAGBZD010000122.1 GCA_017628395.1 Paludibacteraceae bacterium
ACGAGAAAGGATAAGAGCAGTAGGAGTATAGATATTCTCCATTGCCATTTTCCATGCTGCGGTTGTCTCCTCTGCATCAGCAGGGCGGAGTACCATCACGCTTGGACGGCCAGAGTGGTTGTGGAGTTTCTCCATGAGGCGGATTTGTGCCTCTTGCTCTACTGGCTCGTGGGTTGGGCCATCTTCACCTACGCGGAAAGCATCGTGGCTCCAAACGAACATCATTTGGATCTCCATGAGGGCAGCCATGCGGATAGCAGGTTTCATATAGTCAGAGAACACGAAGAAGGTTCCGCAAGCAGGAATAATACCGCCGTGCAATGCCATACCGATGCATACGCAAGCCATAGTGAGCTCGCTCACACCTGATTGCAAGAAACGACCAGTAAAGTCATCTGCTGTGATGACATGAGTATGTTTGAGGAAGCCATCAGTCTTATCAGAGTTGCAGAGGTCAGCAGAAGATACAATCATGTTGCCTACATGCTCAGAGAGGAAAGCGAGGGCAGAAGCTGAAGCGGTACGGGTAGCGACATTGTCTTTTTGTTGGAGCAGACTCCAATCAAGGCAAGGTGTCTCGCCACTCATGAAGGTCTCGTACTCGTTGGCAGCCAATGGATTAGCCTCTTTCCACTCGTGGTAAGCCGCATAGCGTTGGTTGGTAATCTCGCGGAGTTCCTCAGCGCGTTTATCAAAGAGCGCTTGTACAGCAGGGAAGATTTGGAATGGATTCTCTGGGTCGCCGCCGAGGTTCTTGACTGTTGCCTCAAAGCTTGCGCCAGACTTGCTGAGTGGTTGACCGTGGGTAGAGGTCTTACCTTCCCAACTTGCGCCTTCGGCATTTACACAACCTTTACCCATAGAGGTATGACCAATGATGAGCGAAGGACGATTCTTCTCGTTTTGCGCATTGATGATAGCTTGGCGAATAGCATCAGGATCGTGGCCGTCGATGTCTTGTACATACCAACCCCATGCCTCGTACTTCATGGCTACATTTTCAGAACTTACCTCGTTGCAAGAAGTAGAGAGTTGAATCTCATTGGAATCGTAGTACATGATGAGGTTGTCAAGCTTAAGGTGACCAGCCATACGGCCTGCGCCTTGGCTGATTTCCTCTTGGATACCACCATCAGAGATAAAAGCGTAGATAGTAGGGTTGTGGATCTCTCCATAACGAGCGTTAAACCACTTCGCTGCGATAGCTGCACCAACTGCAAAGGTGTGACCTTGACCAAGAGGACCAGAGGTGTTTTCGATGCCACGCTCCACATTGCGCTCTGGGTGACCAGGAGTGACGCTGCCCCATTGACGGAGTTGCTTGAGTTCGTCCATGGTGAAGTGACCTGTCATGCAGAGTTGTGCATAGAGCATAGGTGACATGTGACCAGGGTCAAGGAAGAAGCGGTCGCGCGCCTCCCAACATGGGTTCTCTGGATCGTGGATAAGGAACTCAGAGTAAAGCACTTGTACAAAGTCTGCTCCACTCATTGAGCCTCCAGGGTGTCCACTCTTGGCCTTTTCGACCATTGCTGCAGCAAGGATACGAATGTTATCTGCCGCTTTTGTCATTAGTTGTTTTGAATTCATGATTGTATCTTGTTGTATTGTTTAGCGTTGTGTAGTGTTGTTAGAATTTGTATCCAAGGAAATAGTTGATTCCCCAATTGGTGTCATTGCGGTAGCCGAAGCCAGGCAGGTAGGTAGGCAGTGCATCGCCCTGTTTGTCGGTTCGGGTGAAAAGCAGTTTCATACGGATATACCACCCCATCTGAAATCCTTTCCATATCTGCACTTGGCAGCCCGCAACGATTTCGCCCCAGCAGTCAAACTTATGCTGATCATAGTAGTTCGTATTGGGCATTGGCCAATAGTCGCCATAGACAGGCACATCCGTAATCTGAAAACCCTGATACGCTCCTGCAAAACGCAAACCTACCATCAGACAGTTCTCCCCCACCCCTTTCTTCAGCGCACTGAGATCCATGCCCAAACGCATAAAACCACCTTGTCCGCTATACTGTCCGCCATCGGCAGCGACATCTGCAATCGCGTAGCCCAACTCCAATGTGGGGTAGAAGCGCTTTGCCAAGCGCACATTGAGCGCCATCTCATAATCCTGCACCTTGCCCGCCGAGCGTGCTAATTCGAGGATAGGCATAGCAATATCCAGTTTGATACTCATACCTTGATAAATGGCAGTGTCAGCATATACCTTTGGTTGCACTAGCGCACTGGCATCAACAGCCGCGCTCGCGTGCGACACGAGAAACAATAGGGATAATATGAGCAACAGACGGCTATTCATGCAAGTAAATACGCAGATTTTCCTGCACAGCGTTCTCCACGCTGGCGTTGATGATTTGCACGCTATCCACACGCGTATCGGAGGACCAAGCAGCGGTAATAGTATGATAAATAGCACAACCGCATGCCAAACTCACGAAATACTGGCGAGGTGTATGCTCCACAAAGAGGGTATCGGTTTGCTCGTGAAAGGTCATCAAAAATGCCGTGATTGTAGTGTCTGGGCGCAAGAACAGAGGAATCTGCTTTATATTCTTGTTATTGTAGAGGATATAGGCATCATTGTCTATTGCCTGCACAGTAATGCTATCCCATGTGGTGTATTTCACCGAATGCCCTTGCGCGTTCAGCGAATCCGCCTGCAAGGTCATAATAGCATTAACCGTCATGTCCTTACGGCAAGTGGAGTCCGAAGTACACGCTCCCAATAATGCCAGCAGACAAACAAGAAATATGATATGACGAATAGTTATTTTCATCCTTCTCCCATTAGAGCAGTGATCGTGCTTCATCGCGCAAAGCCTGCATAGCTTGACCATTAGCAGTCTGACCATTAGATGCAAAAGCAGTGATTAACACCTTGGCATAGTCGAGCGCAGAACTTTCTGGGGGCATCTGCTGCGCCATGCTATTGATGAACGCCACCATCTGGTCGCGCGCCGACAGTATGAGTTGCCACACCTCATCGCTCACATACACCTGTTGGCTGAGATTATGGTCATACTCCACGCGAATGGTACGCATCAAGTGCTGTTGCACCTGCAAGATTGTCATCTCGCCCAAATTGAGTTCCACCAATAGATGCTCTGGCGTGGTTCGCTCCAATAATAGTGCCAAGCGCTCGTAGGCGCGCATGCGCAACGGAGAAATCTCTTTCTGCGAAAGGCGCTTGAGTTCCCAAAGGCGTTTTTCTGCTTCACTTTTATAAAATTTGTGCATCACAAGCCATGTTGCCAACAGCACACACAATGCGGGTAAGCAATATTTCAAAATCTCTATCATAATCGCCCAAATGAATTTGGGCGCAAAGTTACAAAAAAAATCGGACATATACAAGTCCCAAACGCTTTTTTCCAACAAAGGCAAAAGAAGAAATAAGAAATACACCACATTTTGGTGAAACTTCATAGTAAATCTTGTACGAATAAAAATAAAATACTATCTTTGCACACTTTTTTACAAACAATTCTACACAACTGCTAAACAACTCTACACAACTCTACACAACACTATGGGCAAACTGAATGCTGTTTTGGTAGGACTCATTACTCCCAACCAAAACGAAGAGAGAACAAAAGAATACTTGGACGAGTTGGCTTTCCTCGCCGACACCAATAATACCAACTGCGTCAAGCGTTTTGTACAACGCTTGGACTATCCCAACACATCCACTTATGTAGGCGAAGGCAAGCTACAAGAGATCAACCAATATGTGCAGCAACTGGCTGACACAGATGACTTTATCGACATGGTCATCTTTGATGACGAGCTCTCGCCTCGCCAACTGCGCAACATAGAGAAAGCGCTCAATGCGCACAACCAGAACGAGATTAAGGACAATCACAAACAGCCCGTGCGTGTCATTGACCGCACCATCCTCATTCTGGAAATCTTCCTTCATCGTGCGCAGACCTCCTACGCCAAGACACAGGTGGAGATGGCGCACCTGCAATATATGCTACCCCGTCTGACCCGTATGTGGTCGCACTTGGATCGTCAGCGCGGTGGTGGTACCACCAGCCGTGGTATGGGTGAAACGCAGATTGAGGCAGACAAACGAATCATCGGACAGCGCATTGCGTTGCTACGCGAAGAACTCAAGAAGATTGACCGCCAGATGGCTACCCAACGCCAGAACCGCGGCAAAATGGTGCGCGTGGCACTCGTGGGCTATACCAATGTGGGCAAGTCCACCATCATGAACCTCATCAGCAAGTCCGAAGTCTTTGCCGAGAACAAACTCTTTGCCACGCTGGACACCACCGTGCGCAAAGTAACCATTGAGAACCTACCCTTCTTACTTTCTGACACCGTGGGATTTATCCGCAAGTTGCCCCACCACTTGGTGGAATCCTTTAAGTCCACTTTGGACGAAGTACGCGAAGCAGACCTGCTTATCCATGTAGTGGACATCTCCCACCCTAATTTTGAGGAACAATACGAGGTGGTAGAGCAGACTATCAACGAGTTGCTCACCAAGCAAACTGAAATAAAAGAAGCAGACCCTTGGTCAAAGAATCGTAAGTCGGGCAATGGAAATCGGAAATCGGAGAAGACCGTAGCGCAAATTCCTCGTATTGTAGTCTTCAACAAGATAGACGCCTTCACCTATACGCCTAAAGAGGAAGACGACCTCACGCCTATCAAGCGTGAGAATATCTCGTTGGAGGAGCTACAACGCACATGGATGGCGAAGCTGCACGATGATTGTATCTTTATCTCCGCCCGCCAGAAAACAAATATTGATGAACTGAAAGCGCTCTTCTACGACCGTATCAAGGCTATTCATATCCAGCGCTATCCGTACAACAATTTTCTATTCCAACAATACGAATAAACCATTGGCGGTATAAAACGAAAACGAGGGCGTTCACCCTCGTTTTTTTTTTCATAGATGTGGTCTCTCATCGAACCAACACCTTGCCCTGCTTGCTAATTGCAATACCCTTATACGACTGAATATCTACGGGTTGTCCCAAGAGGTTGTACCATACAACGGACTCATTAGGAACTGGCACTGTTTCTACATCGGTCGCATTGTTTGTAGTAGTGAAATCACAGGTTATGATTCCATTGATTTCTTGAATATTATACAAACCATTGTATCCTTTGAACGGCTCATATTTTGTTTGGTTGGTTGAACCTGGGAATGGCACTTCAGGCTTCGCTTTATCCGTGGTATAAGGTGAAGAAGTGGACTTGGCAGAAACGAGAAGATATCGCGCTACAAAATCATTCGGACAGTTGTTGAACCAATCCTTCTGATTATACAGAACACGCCATATTAACATACCATGTCCCGGAAGATAAGCATCCCAACCCTCCTGCTGGCGATTCTCAATATAATACACAGTATCAGTGCGATACGCACCCTCTTCCACATGCACTTGATTGCGAGTTAGCATATAAGTAGTCGTGCCATCCGCAGGAATAGTGAGCGACTGCGATCTATCAAGAATAGTAGGTGTGAGCCAACCAAGCAAATACTTATCATATACAGAAAAGTTGGGTGGCGTATTGCCTTCGTTCAGATAATTGCCATAGCCCATCAGTGACCATGCGCCTGGGGTGAGACGCTGATTGGTGACAGGCTCCGTTGTAGTTAGGTAATAGTCAGGCAGCCCTAATACATGACTAAACTCGTGGCAGATGGTTCCAATTCCAGTACGCGAATTATTTTTACGCCGTATTTCATTTGAGCAAGCATATTCGTTGAGTATTTTACCATCAAAACTTGGCAACTTATAATCCACAGCGGAATTGGCATAATATTCATTTTGATTGGAATATCCATAGTACAAGGCCGATAGCATATCCCAGTTGTGCGGCCAAATCGTTGTTTCTCCTCCGCCTTCAGACTCTGCGTAGCCTGCATAAATGATATATACAAAATCCAGCACACCATTATTGTCATGATCATATTGCGAAAAGTCCACGCCCAACGCATCTGCACCACGACAAGCATCTATCACGAAATCAACCACATACTGATCGTTTCCAGAAGAATCATTAGCTCCATAATATGCCATATTGTGAGGCAATACTACAGGACCCACTACATCGAAATTTGGTGAATACTGACCATTGGATTGCGCTTCGAAGTACTGTCTGCACGATCCTGTAGCACCATTGTGAGTATAGTTGTCGCCATTAGCAAGCGAATCAAAGGACTGAATGGTATTCCCCTTAGACAATTCTACATCGCTAAACTCAACCACGATTAGCAATCCGCGTTCTGCCAACGATTTGCCTGCCAACTGTGCAGCCACGCGACTTGGAGTGTGCTTATCGCTTAAGGTAAAAGGAGCACGGGGGCGTATTGGTTCCGTCAATCCCGTTCCTGGTAATGGCGCTACCGCCAACATGGGAGTAGCGCATACGACTGTTATCGCAACAATTAAAAAACGAAAAATACTTTTCATACTACCTATAATCTATAAAAAATCGTGCAAAGGTACACAATATTTACGATTTGACAAAGTACACCGTACTTTTTTTTGCAAAATTAAAAAAAAAGCAGTACCTTTGCAGCATATTTATTAAAAATTATGGAAGTTTTTAAGACACCTATAGAAGGTTTGCTGATTATTGAACCAAAGGTTTTCCGTGATGCTCGCGGGTATTTTGTGGAGACATATAACGAACAACGCTACCGCGAGGTGGGCGTAGATGCCATTTTTGTACAAGATAACCAATCGTGTTCTTCTTTTGGTGTAGTGCGTGGTCTGCATTTCCAGCGCCCTCCTTATACCCAAGCCAAATTGGTCAGTTGTGCAGAAGGTCGTGTGTTGGATGTGGCTGTGGACTTGCGCAAAGATAGTCCTACCTATGGTCAGCATTTTGCTGTAGAATTAGATGCAGAGAGTCATCGCCAGTTCTATATCCCACGCGGTTTTGCACATGGTTTTTCGGTATTGAGCGAGCGCGCGGTGTTTACCTACAAGTGTGACAATCTATATCACCCTGAAGCCGATGGTGGTATTCTGCTCACCGACCCTGCACTGAATATTGATTGGCAAATCCCAGCCGAGCAGATGATTCTCAGCGAGAAAGACAAGCACCACCCATTACTTGCAGACCTTGACAATCCCTTTTAAAAATAGTACATTGTAAATAGTCAAATTGTAAATCCTAATGAATATTCTCATCACTGGCGCCAACGGGCAGTTAGGCAACGAGATGCGCATTCTCTCGGAGCAACATACGCAACATACATATTTCTTTACCGATGTTGCTGAATTGGATATCACCTCACGCGAAGCTGTCCAACATTTTGTGACCGAAAACGCCATTGATATTATCGTCAATTGCGCTGCATATACCAATGTGGATAAGGCAGAGAGTGATGAAGAGTTAGCATATGCCATTAACGCAACGGCTGCAGAGAATTTGGGTCGTTCAGGAGCAAAGGTTATTCATATTAGTACCGACTATGTATTCTCGGGCGATGGATTTATTCCTTATACAGAAACGGATAGTGTAGCTCCCCGCACAGCCTATGGTCGCACGAAATTGGCAGGTGAGGAGTTGCTACAAGCGATTTGCCCCGAAGCAATCATCATTCGCACTGCGTGGTTGTATTCCACTTTTGGTAATAATTTCGTGAAGACTATGCTCCGTTTGGGTCAGGAGCGCGAGTCGCTGGGTGTCGTTTTTGATCAAATAGGTTCGCCCACCTACGCAGCCGACTTGGCTGTGGCAATTTTTGCAGCCATTGAATCGCCCGAATGGCATGCAGGTGTATATCACTTCACGAACGAGGGTGTCTGCTCGTGGTATGATTTCACGCACGAGATCTTCGCACGCGCGCAATCTTTATTGAGTAAAGGAGCTGCAGATACGGTGGCCAATTGCCAGCTGCGCCCTATCCTCAGCAGCGAGTACCAGTACCAGACACCACGCCCACACTATAGCGTGCTGAACAAGACCAAGATCAAACAGACTTTCGGCATCACTATTCCTCACTGGACAGAGGCGTTGCAGGTCTGCTTGGAGAAGTTACTGAAAGAATAATCCTATTTTTATACTTCTTTCTTTATCGCTGTGTTGTGCATGGCGCGTCCTTGAGAAGGTCGTAAAGGTCGGTTTAATGTCATAATCCGCGTTCTATTTCAATGCGAAATTTGCAGAAGTAGAGTGAGGATTGAATACTTTGAAGTCTCTTGTATTAAGTTGATTTATAAAAAGATGCGTCAAATCATAAGCGTCTATTTGCAAAACATCACTAATATTATATCTCTCCATATATTTCTCCCAAATAGGTCTGGTAAAGATAAATTCACCATTGTCATCTACTATAATAGTTGTATTATTTGCTTTTCTATATGCACAAATCTCTGTTCTGTAGAAAATACGCTTCTTCAATTCAAGGCTTCTATCATAATCCCCATGCATTCGCTGGCACTCAACTGTTTGCAGCATCTGAACCCCACGAATTCCTTTTTTAGGAGAATAATAACCTATAATATTAATATCCTTCAAGTCTATTCCTTCATATGCGAGGTATAACTGACCACGAACCGGCTTTAATACAAAATTCCTTTTGACCTGCTTGATACCTTCCTCATAAAGTAGGTTCTCTAAGTGCTGCCAAAACTCAATGCGGTGATGGAAGTAGATTGTATGAGTCAGTTCGTGTAGTATAATTTCATTCAAACAAACCTCCTGATAAAACACCAAATCTGGGTTTAACCCTATTAGACCACCTCGTGTGCACCTTCCAATAGTTCTTGTAAGACGGTTTGAATTCAATAAATATAACTTGCCAGAAAAGCCTGAAAAATTATACTTTGCAGCAAAAAATGCAGCCTTTTGATATGCGACTGCTATAAATGCGCACCAAAGATTAATAACGACCTCTTCATCTAAACAACGAATATCTTTAATTTTAAGGTTTATTAGTTTTTGAGCTTCTTGTTGGATTTGCTCAAATGTTGATAAGTATGGTATCATATATTTGTTTTGGTTATGTAAATTTATATATTTTTATATCCTATTTTGTAGCTTCATCTAATTGCATAAAATTGTCTAAAACATTTTTATACCAATCAAAAGCCTCTTCGTAAGAATCAACTTTGAACCTTTTAACCAAAGCAGACCTCTCCTCATGTGTAAAGAAATTCTTGAACTCAGATTTAATATATTGAGAAATCAAAGATTCAATTCCACCTCCCATTCCAGCTCCATAAAGAGACTGAATACACAATATTCCCAATAATTCATTGTTCGACAATAGCATATGAAGTTCGCAATTATAGCCATCTATTATCGCTTCAGATTTTGCAAACTGATGGTCTTGCAAAATACTTATACATGGCGCTAATTTTTCCAACGACTGCCGATTATCATTCCAATAACTTAGTGCTTCTAATCTTTTTCTTTCTGCTGCTATCTCTTCTGGAGTTAAAATCATATCTATGACCCATAACTGCGATAGCATTTTTGCAATGCGGGGCTCGCAGTGTGTAAACTCGCAGAACTTCTTAAAATCCGTACGCTCGTTATCGCTGGAAATTAGTTCTGTCATTTTACTTCGGATCTTAATGTCAGACATAAATAATTCTTTAAGACGCAACAACTCAAGTTGGTCATTGATAGATTGTTTGTTCATAAGTAATAATTTATTCGTTATCCTTTAATATAAAAGTAATGCAGCGCGACTCTTTTCGAATCACGCTGCAAAATTACTGCTTTACTCTTTCACAAAACGAAAGACAGATATAAAAAAACTACTTTACGAAATTTTCTCTGATTGAAGATGAGCTGTACAAATCAATCCTGCTTTTAACAAATCAACGCCATACTTGCCAACAAACAAATTGTTGATTTTTGGCTGATTAGCTCCAAGGTTTGACCGTAATGGGTCTGACATGCCTACGGGAGTTACCATATCAACAAACATCCCTTTTTCCAAGCGAATACCATTTACTGACTCGCTTCTCTTAACTGAAATTCTCCAAAGTGCCATAGTGATTAATAGAAAAATTATTTTAATTGTAATTGTACTGAAATTGCTTTGTACCACCAATCCCACGAATATCCTGATGACGGATGATATACTGCAATCACTTTTGTTTTCTTTCCACTATTCAATTGGTAATACCCATTAGGAATAGAATAATTATCAACCTTAAATTCTGCTCCATCCATCCAACCACATTCTTTTCCTGGGAGATTTTCGTACAATCGATTTATACCCCAAACAATAACCAAATCTGGTTGTAATTCATTGAGCACTTCCAAGAAAGCAACTCTTCCTTCTTCATATTCTTCAGGTATCCCACCTTTTCGAGGATTAACCATATCAACCTGTAAGAAATTGAAAAATGCTAAAGAATTCCAAATCTCCTTACTCCTCTCGTTTGTCGTATACTCATTTACTAGTGATCTTTCAAATTTACGATAAGTAGGAGTCCAATTGCCTTTTACTCCATTCAAATAATTTATAACTGTATCTTTAGTAAATTCCTCGCACTCTTTGCCGTATTTTAATCCACATTGATTACATCCACCACAATAATGGCTTTCTCCCAAAACAAGTAGCTTCTTATTAAAGATACCACCGTTTTCATAATTTCTGCCTACCCAAGGCTTAAAAAAGACATGTTCCATTTTTCGTTTTTAGATTTATTGTTTTTTGTAATTATTCCTATTGCGTTCTGCATCCTTTGCAAACTCCTCCCGCAGCCATTTGGGCTCATGCACCTCTACATCCGAACCGTATTTGTACAATTCTTGACAGAACTCCTCAGATGGATATAGATAAAAACTAAAAGCGGGGTACCCATTGATAGGTTCTGTCTCCTTCTGCGATGGATGTAATGGAAGTGTGCGTAAGTATTTTGCTTGACCTTCATCCATAGAAATAATTATTCTCTCTGGTTGGCTCTCAAGAACAGTAACACCATAGGCGTTTTTAAAATAATGCTCTGCATCAAAATCATTCGGTAGTTCGTATTTCTGTTTGGTGATTTCTACTTCATACATACGATCCAACGCATAAACGAGCGTTTTATCCTTAACTGGCGAATAAGCTAATAGATACCATCGTTGCTTAAACATTTTCAGGCAATATGGCTCTACGAAAAAAGTAGAAGGGTGCGTTTTGTCAAAACCTTGATAAGTCATTTGGATAGCACGCTTGTCACGCAAAGCCTCAATGATAGGTGCGAGAAATTGCTCTCCTGCAGGAACTGGTTCAAAGAGAATTTGTCGGTTCAATTCTTTGCAATCCTTGAGCAAACTATTTATCGATATAAGGTTTAGCATGCGCGTACGCATGTTAGCGCCACGCAAGTCAGCAGCCTCCTCTATATAGTACTCATTATTGGAGTTGCACTTGATTTGTATATCGAAAAGCAATTCAATAGTGTTTTTCCAACGATGGAAATTACTTTCTGGAATATAATCCTGTTTGTAATCATTGACCGGCGAGTGCGCCCACTTTTCATTTATCACTTCACGCGATATAGGACCGCGTGCGATAGTGTCTATAAGCCAGATGTAGCATTCAAATAGATATGCAGTTGATGATTTTTTCATGTGCAATATAATTTTCACGGTGCAAAGGTACTACACGACACTTCCACAAAATGAAAGTCTATACCAAATTATTATTAGTATGCGCAAGGGTCAGGTCATTGATTACCATGCTGGCGAGGGTCATGCCGAAGACGCCCACCACAGGTGCGAGCGTACCCTTTTCACCACTAATCTCTTCGGAATAGACACATTGTATCTTAGAGGCAGGCATTAGTCCTGCCTTTTTCATGCGTGTGCGCAGCGCTCGCGCGAGAGGACAGCCATGCACCTTCCAGAACTCAGCGGTGCGAATCTTCTGTGTGTCTGTCTTGCGACCAGCGCCCATGCTCGAATACACACGGCAACCGGCTTGAGTAGCGCGATAGAGCAGTAGCGCCTTGCACTCCACCATGTCAATGGCATCTATCACAATATCGTATTGCGACAGGTCAAAGCTGTCGGCTGTCTCGCTGTTGTACTGTCGGTCAATGGCTTGCACATCGGCTTCGGGAGCAATGGAGAGCAGGCGTTTTTGCATTTCCAGCACTTTGCTTTGTCCGATATTGCTGGCTGTGGCGACCACTTGCCGATTGCGGTTCGTGGTGTCCACCTTGTCAAAATCCACCAAGGTCAGGTGTCCAAGACCAGT
>JAGBZD010000123.1 GCA_017628395.1 Paludibacteraceae bacterium
GGAGTTCTTGGACTTGGCGAAGATAACTTCGATGGCTCATTCACTTTGTCAGACGAGAGGTCTGTCGCTAGTAGAGGTCTTGATGCTGAGTTCATTGAGGGTTATGTTTATGACATTGATGTAAATGCTCCATCTGCTACCGCTGTAGTTAAGGTTAATTGGGATGGTATGTACTATGCATTTAATCTCACTATGACTGCTGATCCTGCTGAGGCAACTAAGGTGGTTGTAGAGAACGCTACTGTTGAAGTAGAGAAATATCTCCTCTTCGGTGATACATATGACTACTCACTCAAGATGACTGGCAACTGGACCAACGAAGCTGATGGTATCACTTACCCAGTATTGGTTGAGGTTCCAGTTTACTATCCAGAGGCAACAGAGCCATTTAGCATTCTCTCAACTGTTACCGTAGGTGGCATGGGTGACAACGACCCATGGCTTGGCTTCGGTGAAGGCGAACTCACTGTTACTACTGTTGGCAATACCGTTACCGCTACAGGTGTCGTAGAGAACCCAATGGCAGGTGTTGCTATTGACATTACCATCTCTGGTGAGTTGAAGGGTGACGGCACAGGTCTTGAGAATACTACCGTAACTGTTAAGTCTGTTAAGACTATCAAGAACGGTCAACTCATCATCAACCGTGATGGCAAAGAGTACAACGCTCAAGGTGCTATCTTGAAATAAGAGATTATAGGTTAGAGATTATAGGTTAGAGGCAAGAAGAATCGGCAATGCCGACAACCCCAGCCTTTAAACTTTAAACTTTCAACCTTAAACCAAAAAATAGGCTTCCTCCTCCGAGGGAGCCTATTTTTATTTACTTCATAGTCTAATGTCTTCATAAAACCATATTTTATACTCCAAATACATATTCTAAACACTTTTTTTGCTGAAAAATTTGTATATTCTGCAACTTTTTACTACCTTTGTAGGCGTATTCGATAATTTTTTGTGGAACGGACTTGTAATGAATAGTCCTATTTATTTCTTATGTATGAAAAAACTTATATTACTCTTTTTTACCTTACTGATTTCTATCGTCAGTTTTGCTGAAAATTCAGTACTTGTAACTGCTGGTGATAAGGCTGCCTATTCCGCTGGTGATGCGCTTATTGTAAATGGACTATCTGCCGAGGAACTGGGTATCAACGGTGAGATTACGCTTACTGTGTATTGGGATGGTACAGGCGGTGCTGCCGCTGGCTATGCAGCTATGCTTAGTCATAATGGTGGTGCTATTGGCTTTTGTGATGAAGGACTCATGGTTAGTAAAAATGCGGATGCCATCATCACTATCACAGGCACAATGAGTGGCTCTTCTTCCCAAACCTATAGCATAGATGTCCAAGTTGGTCCAAAACAGCCCTCAACGATTCATCTTGAAGGTGTTATTCAGGAAACTATTGCAGATCGCTTCGAACCCACAGACCTTGTTATTTCTGCTCGCGCTGCTGGATATAGTTTCTCCATCACGCTTTTTAAGGGCTTGAGCAAGAAGTATGGCGAATACAAGGCTAACTCTATCTTTGTAACCATCAATGGCGATGTTGCTGACTTGAAAGAAAATACCACGCTCAACTACTACCAAGAGGGCGAATTGGCTGTTATAGAAGCAACATTTGTGAGTGATATTGATACCCTCGTCGTTACATTGTCAGGGGCGCCATATGTGGCACCAGAGGATGTTATGCCTACAGACACACTTTCTTATACGCTATATGGTGCCACAGTGGGCAAATCTTCTGGATTTAATACCGTAATGGGCAAGAATGATGAAATAGAACTCAAGATTCAGGTACCAAATGGCGACTGGCTCGAAGGTGTAACCCATGAGAGTTTCTCCTACGGCTCTTACCTGAAAGTGGGAAGTGAAAAATTAACTATTATTCGAGGAAACTTGAAGGTGGTACAGGATGGCAATATGAAGACTGCCACTATCGGTGTGCTTGCATCTAACCATGTGTGGTACAATATTACAGCCACTACTGCTACTGCTGAATCTACCAACTTGGAGAATATATATGATGAAGACCGACAGAGCAAAAAGTACCTGAAAGAAGGTCAACTAATTATCTATTGTAATGGGGTAGAGTATAACACCCAGGGATACAAACTTTGACAACCATGTATATTGATTAATAACTCTAATAAAAAATTGTATGAAAAAGATTTTCTCTTTTCTTTTGCTCGCATGCTTGGCGTTGACAACTGTTGCACAAACAGCCACAACGATGCCACAAGCAAAGAAGGCGCTCATGGCAAAAGAGCGTTTGAGCAACACTCTGCAATCATTGCACCAACCTGCTCGTGAGCAAGTTAAACGCGTAGCTCTACAACCAACAGAATGGGCTGCAACCAATGTATCCGCAGTTAAAGCACCTGCTAAACTCAATGAGCTTGACACTACAGAAGTGTTCTTCACCTCTTTCTACGAAGACCCACTCTATATTCCAGAAGAAAAAGTGGTGAGTCGTCGTGGGGATACCATAATTGTGGGAGGAGACTGGATTATCTCTTTGGTTAATGAACGCTACCAATTTAACTTTGACTTTTATGGAGGTACTCCTTTAAGTCCTGCTGGTACATACACTATTGAGAATATGGAAGTAGATTTCTCTACTTGCTTCCATCCAGAAGCGCCCAACAAGACCTCTTACTATCAGAGTTGCGACATGACTATTACTGAGGAAAATCTTGGTGGTGGGTATGTGAAATATATCTTAGAAGCAGACATAGTATCTACGTTGGGTATCGGTGGCGAGGTTAATGGTATCTTCAAGGTGTATGCTGAGCACACCGTATTGCGAGCTGCTACCAAACTGGATGTGGCTATCCTTGATTGCGTACTTGAACCAGATGCCGATCGCTTCCGTATCTATGGTCAAAACGACACCATGGATGTAGATCTCACTTTCTTCACCGAAACAGGTGTTGAGGGATATTATTCAGAAAAATTGATGGATACAGAGAACTACAAACTCGTTTACAAAGGAAAGTCCTACGAGATTGTACAATTCGAAGGTATGCTTGTTAGCGCGGAGACCAAAACGGGCGGTATGGCATATGTGTTTATGTATGAGGCATTGACTACAGAGGCTATTCTCTTCAATATTGCTATGGAGGCACCTATTCTGCCTACCGACACTGTAGAAATCTCATGCTACAATATGCAGGTAGATGACTCGTGGGGTATGACTGATGCCACTATCATTGTTACAGCAAGCAATGCTGAGTACGAAATCTTGGCTGCTTATAATGACAATACAATTAAGACTCCTATGGTATATCCAACAGGAAGTTCTGGTGTTGAACTGACCGACTTGCGCACAGGTCAAGTGATTAATGCTATGCAATGCAACCTTTCTATCACGGGTAATAAATTGCAAGGCTATCAAGTGGAAATAAAGATGTTCGGTTCGGACTACAAACAATATAATATCCATCTCCTCTATGAGGAACCAGAGGTAAAGGAAACTGTTGTTCTTGATTTCCAAAATTCTGCTAAAGCCATGTACTACATTGACAACCTTGGCTTGAAGGAATTGCAATTGGCTAATTTCAATGGTGAGTATTCTGTATCCTTCGATATTCTCAATATTGATCAAATAATGGGTGGTGAATTTGAGAAATCAGACTTGTTTGAAGAGCAAACATTCATCGTTCAACATGTGAATGAAGATGGCAATGTATATGATGCACCTGTGCAATTTGCAGAGATTGGTGGTAAAGTATGGCAAGAGAATGGCAAAACTTTCCTCACAGCATCTATACTTGGCTTTAACTCTGTACAATATGAGATTTCTATGTTCTACGAATTGCCAACTCCTACAGAGACTGTTACTTATACCTTTGATGGTATGGGCAATGATGTGGTAGATTTCACCAATGCAGTTGGAACATCAGGCATCTTCATTTTGGATGCTATGAGCGCCGATGGTATGTTGATGGCAAAGGTGAATGTAGAGCGCATCACCACAAAGAGCGTGGAGGGTACATTCTATAACGATGGTCTATTTGACCACACCGACTTTTATCCAACAGATACATGGGTGAAGGTTTGGAACGCTACTACTAAATCATACGATGAGTATTCTGTACAAAAGGGTACGATGACTGTTGAGGTAGAAAACAATGTGCTCACCGCAGTTGCTTCGTTCATTTGTGATAATGCTGTGCAATATGACCTCACATTCGTGACTAAATATGAGCGCGAACACATTGGATTCGATTCAGAAGAAGGCGAAGTGGATTATACATATGCACCTGATTCATACTATGAGTTTACGACCGATTATGTAGAGAGCCACAACCAATTATACTTTGATATTTTAGCTCCTGATAATTCTAATGTAACAGCGATGGTATTCTTCGTTGATCATATGGATGATGAAATCACTATTCCAGAGGGAGTTTATCCTATCAATGGTTCTATGGAACTCGGAACAGTATATGCAAGCCCTGGCGTAGCGGTAGGTGGTGGTCCTATTCAATCGTATTTCTGCTACACCTATGTAGAGGGTGATTATATTTACTATAATGAAGAGGGTCTATACTGCCTTGTAGATGGTACTGTGACTGTAGAGAAAGTGGACGGCAAACTCAAAGTGGAGGTAGATGCACTGAACTCATACGATTTGTCTGTGAAGTTGCATTACAACGAAGCAGGAACACCTGTAGAGAATATTACTACCGACAAAACCAATGTATCAAAACGCCTCGTTAATGGTCAACTCCTCATTATCCGCAATGGCGCGACTTACAACGCTATTGGCGCATTGGTAAAATAAACTTGCATAACTAATAGAAATAGCCTAACTATCCCAATTAGTTTAACAATCTAAAATAGTAAGACTATTCCCCAATAAAAAACAGCGTGGTCATTCAACCACGCTGTTTTCATATCAATCTCCGTGTTAGTTACGCACTATTCACGCACTATTCACGCACAATACACGCACAATATACGCACTATTCCGATACCTTGTAGCCAAGAATATGATACCATTGACCTTGCTTGTGTATGAGCAGTTGCCCATTGCGTAAGACTTTTTGGCAATGGATAATGGGGGAGGGGGCAAAGTTGTCTTCTACGCCAGACTCCACTGAGAAGTCATATACCGCAGTGGCTGTCACAGTTGTTCCGTTGTTGGTTGTAAATAGGAGCGATATATTGCCTTCTTCATCTAAGAGCATCTCACCCGTATTCATGCGCCATGTATGAATAGGTGTGATAATATCCTGTTGTAAGTCGGAAGAAAGGGCATATACTAATCGTGAGCCACCAAAACTCTCTTCTTCATCCACCCGATAACCTGCGGTGATACTTCCCCATTCCGTGCCATCCTGAATAGGGTAGGTGCCAGCGGGCAATATATCGGCTTTGGAATTGACATAAACCAATCCTACCTGTTTGCAGATGCCCGCATAGGTTTTCATGGTTTTTGTGGATGAAAAGGTGAACTCCAATAGATTGTTGGATATCTTTTTTACTCGCACGCTATCAAAGGTAATACTTGCATTAGGACCTTTACCTTCTGTTATGCCATAGGGCTCGTATTGCTCGCCACCTGCTGTACCTGCCACCAATGCCACTTGCTCGGCATTGATGATGGGGCGCTTGTCCAGTGGCGTGAGATAGGCTACTACGCAGCAGTTCTCTGCCACCCAGTCGCGGTCAACCGTATAACTGGTAGAGTAGGTGTATGTTTGATTAGTAACTTTTACCGTATCGCCAAAAGTGGCAGTCACGAAGCCGCGAACAACCCGACTATGCATATATTCTTGCCATGTGGCGTATTTGTAGGATGAATAGCTATCTGCTTGTAATCCTACTAAACGATTCTCTTTAATCAGAATACTAAGTAAATACTGTTCAACTTCTTTGTTTGCTACCTGACCGCTTACAGTGATATCCAACTTGCGCGTTGCAGCGTTGAAGGTGTGGTTAATTACTACAGAAGCTTCTGCTAAGGTATCCCCAATTACATTCAAGTTTTCTAATTTGGATGTTCCTATCGCTATGTTATCTGGTTGATTTGTACGGTTGAGCATTACCGTAGGTACACTGTATATTGAAAATGTTTGGGCAATTTTATTCCCTTCTGGAATGGTATATTCATCCGTACCATAAATGGCATGATGACTAACCCATATGGATGGGGTACTTTGAGTTGCTAAGAAATTCTTGATTGCAATCATGCCTTCAGGACACTCATTGCAGTTTTCGCTCGTGAAGTGCTCCATGAGAAAGTTGCGTGGAAAAAATGTCGGCGTTTCCGCCGACATTTTTATTCCTGCTAATAGCAGTAGTATGATAATGCTTTTCTTCATATCATTTTCTAAAAGTCCTTCCCTTTAGGGAGGGATTTAGGGTAGGCATTTTATTACTTAATCAAACGACCTTGCATATCGTATTCTACATCATCAATACGGATAATACATTTTCCCTCGCGAACGAGTTTTTCTGCATGTGCTTTGTCAAATACTACATTATCCACAGCGGTTGGCAACTCGTATGTAACCTTGTAATTCTTACCATTGTCCAACTTGCCTTCTACAATAAAACCACCATTTGCTTCAACGGTCATAGTACCGCTTGTGATACGCCAGATATGGCAGATGTCTTCCATTGTAGAAGCCAAATAATATGCCATGAGTGAGCCATCGAAAGATTGTTGTGCAAGATCTACTGTACCAATACTGAAAGTGTTGAGTTCATTGCCTTCTGCGAACTCCAAAGTGGTTGCAGTAGGAAGGACAGCATCAGGTGTATTGAAATCCAAATAAACCACCAATTTCACTGGACCATATGCATCAGAACGAGTTGAATTGGATGCTACGAGTTGAATAGTCAACTTGTCGTCTGTTGGTTTGCCGAGTTCCAAGGTGTCAAAATTGAGTTTGGTAGCATTGGTAGGTGCTAAATTCTCGGTTATACCAAATGGCAAGTACTCTTTGCCACCTGTAGTACCTGCTACGAGTGGGGTCTCCTCAGCGTTGATGATAGGCTTCTTGGTCAGTGGAGTAATATAAGCTACGATATTGCAGTTTTCTGCCACCCATTGATCAGAAATCGTGTAAGTGAATGTTTTGCTGTATGCTTGGTTCTCCACCTTTACTGTGTCGCCCAATGTGGAACCCTCAGTGAGAAAATCGCGTGCTACACATGGGTGCAAAAACTCTTTGTAACCACTCGTCTTCCATGAGTATGTATAATCGGCTTGCTTGCCAACCAGACCATTCTCTTTGATGAGAACGGAGAGCAAATACTCGGTAACATCGGTATTAGCCACCTGACCACTGACAGTGACATTGAGTTCGCGTGTTTCGGCATTGTAGGTGTGGTCAATAACTACAGATGCCTCTGCTTCCGTTTCGCATTTGCTGGCGATAGTTTCTGCCATACCATCTTCTGTCAAATAGCCAGGGTGGAAAGCGATGGCTGTACCCATCACTTTGGTGCGGTTCATAGCCATATTAGGTGCACCTTCTACACCGCAAGCAGCACCAATCTTTGCGCTCTCAGAGATGGTATACTCATCGTTATTAAAGCCATAGTGATGACTCACCCAAATACATGGAGTGGTTGTGAGATACATCGTATAATGCACTATACTATACATTCCACCAGGACAATAGCCACATTCGTCGCCCGTAAAGTGTTCAATGAGGTACTTACGAGGGAATGCAGTAGGCACTTCTTGCGCAGATACGCATACTGCCACTAAAAGCAGAAGGGAGATAAAAATCTTTTTCATACCTTAAAAAATATAAATAGTTACTAATTATTGTTTGATAATCTTTTTGCCATTAACGATATAAATGCCTGCTGGTAACTCGCTGAGTTCGTTGGTAGGCATGCGCTGTCCGAGCAGATTGTAGATAGTATTGTCGGTCGGACGAACCACTACATCTTCAACGGCTGTACCACTATAGTTATATACAACGGTGAGTGTAATAACAGGATTAACTGCATCATTGAAAGTATAGCTGATAGTTTCTTCACCAATATTGTGTGGATAGTAATGTGTGAACCAAGTATTTCCCTCATGTGTAGCTTCCACGGTGAGTTCTTGCTTTGTTTCTTCATTACCAGGCACACATGCTCCAGAACAAAATTCATCTTTCAATCCTGCTTTAGAACGCTCAATAGTCACATTGATAGTTGGGCTATCTGCGGAATAGAGATTGCCTCTAATGCCCATTACGACATCGCCAGAGAACATATCTTCTTCAAACTCTGTTACCACAATAGTTGTGTCTTTGGTAATGTGCATGATGACTTCTTCGTCATTTTCATCCCAAGTGTTTACTGTTACATTGAGCCCTGCATAGGCAGATAGCAACATGCTTGTCAGCAAAATAGTTGTAAAGATTTTTTTCATATTACTTTATGTTTTTTAGTTTATATTCATTGACTTGTATGGCAACATTATCTTTCATTACTATGCCCACTACATTGCAATTCTCTATATTGACATGGGTAGGTAATGTGTATGTCATAGAGAGTGTTCCGGTCTCTTTTCCATTGATTTGTAATGCGGTTCCCCATTCATCGGTAATCGCACCACGAAGCACATGGTTGTGTTCGTATGTGGGGTTAGGTGTACCTTCTGGCATCATTTGAGGACCAATGATACTGTCTTCTGTTAGCCATGCGATATATTGCACATCAAGCATATCTGTTGTGATATTGCTGATGGTGGCATTTATGTGCAATTCATTGGACACAACATCTACAGTATGCGTAATCGTCACAGGCGACATCACTCTGGATGATGTCATGCAGGCACTTCCCCATAACTGATACTTTACAAAATAATCTCCGTCAGTCTTAGTCATATTCACCACGCCAATAGGCAGTGGGGTAGTATTGTCTCCTCCAAAATGTTGGTAATACAAATCCGATGCCGCGCATGTATAATCGTATTCAGGTTTGGCTTCCGTAAGTTTATTGCTTGCAGGGTGCATTTCTACTACCACCAATTTATTGCCATACAACGACAATAAATTGTGTGCCTCTTCTGCTGCGAGAGGGCAGTTATTGCATTTCAGTCCAGAAAACTCTACGATGAGTGTGGTGCGATTAGAGGATTCCGTTTCGATAGGAATCAAACGCTCGTTTTCTGGTATTACTTCGCATGTGGTCAGCAGTATAGTCAGCAATAATGCTGAGCAACACTGAACCATTTTGAACCATATTGAACTATTCTGAACCATATTCTTTACCATGTGAAATTATAGGTGAGGGAAATACCCTCTTGTTTTGGTACATAGCGACATACGCCTCCCGAGCAGTTAAATCCTTCGCGTGTCTTGGTATAACCCGCCATCACGCGGTGTGCCCCATGTGTATAAGTGGCAGCCACGGTGTAGAAGTGTTCGTTGGTTGCTTCATGTGCATAGCCGATGTTATACATCCATTGTCCTGAGAGAACCAATTTGCGCCACAAACTAATTTCGTACAAGGCGGCTACCCATTGACCTTCGTCTTGCTTGGTGTAGAGGTATTGCACTTCGGCACGCATCTGCACATTCTTGGAAGTAGCATATTTGGCTTCTACAACGCCAATACCCGAACGAATCAAGTCGCCGTGACCTTCTACCACTTGTTTGTTATAAGTCTGGTACATTGCCATAGCGCCGATATACCACTGTTTGTTAATCTTCTTGTTGAGTTCCAGATTGACATCGGTGTAATAGGGTGCTTCGCTCATACCAAACCAAGTGTCTTTTGTTCCGCGGATATGCGAAGCGTTAAGTTTGAGCGTTGTGCCGTATTTTCCACCCATAGCGGTGCCGCGTTTCCATGTATAGCGAATCTCGCCTTGGAAAGCCCATTCGTCAGCCGTCTTGTGTGTGCCATAAGGATAGAGAGCAGCCAGCATATAGGTGTGCTGTGTGGCAAACGGCGGCATATGGTTGATAGTACCTGCCATATTGTTGCTGGAGCGGTCCGAACGGAAAGACATATTGCTGGAGCGTTTGGCTTGTGCCATGATGGCCATGCCCTTCTTTGAGTAACTCAGCGAGAGAAGCAATGCTTCACCATGCTTGTAGCTATAGTCGTTGAGGATAGTAGGGTCATTGGCTTTGTAGGCATATTCTACCATGGCATTCCAACCTTTCATTTGCAGTTGCGCACGAACGCTACCTGCGCCCACCCACGAGGGCAGGTTGTACATGTATGTTTGTTCTGCCATAGGATCAATATACAAAATAGTATCTTTCTTTTGGTACTTGCTCACATAGCTACCGCCGATAGTGAGGTTGGCACCTGCTTCTTGCAACTGCGGAATCCACTCCTGTAATCCCAATTCGAGGTTTGCTCCCAGTACAGCATCTTGCTTGTAGTTCCAGCCCCATGCACCATCGTCGTAGCAGTTCCAATAACGGCGTTGCTTACCGCCCAAAGCGGTGAAGTAGATACCTTTGTATGGGTTAATTTCTACCTTTCCTCCGCGAAGTGCATTATCTACACCCAAAGCGCGGTCTTCGTAAAGGCGCAGCACCATACCACTACCAAACTGACCATAGACATCACCCACTGTAATCTTGCCCCAACTGAAGTTGGCACCCACATGCAAGTGGCTGAGACCATAGCCGCCAAAATCGGGATCATAGCCGAGCATAGGCCACTCGGTGAGTTCGGCGCGGGTGATGAGTTCTAATCCTTGAAACCCAATACCTGATACCCGATCCCCATTACCCGATTGATGATCCCAACGCACACCCAAATCCAAATAGGAATTGCTCAGATAGTGCATCTCTGCCCACTCAGGCAAAGGACGACCTACATCAATCGTAGGAATCAATCCATCATGCTGAATACCGCCCACTACATAGACGGTATCGTTATTTGCCCACAACAGGGTAGGTAAACAGCAGAGGAATAATAGTATTTTATTGCAATGCTTCATAAATATCTTGTTCACCGCCATCGGTATAACCTGCGTGATTATAGACAATCTTGCCTTTGCCATCAAGAACGAAGACATGAGGTACATTTTGTACATTCATAGCACGCTTGAAGTCACCATTAGGGTCAAGCAGTACTTCGTATTCCCAACCAAAACCATCTACAAGTGGCTTCACGCGGTTAGCGTCTTGTGCTTGGTCGATACTCACAATAATCATCTTCACGCCTGTCTCATCTTGCCAGTCAGGATATACCTCATGGATAGCTTTGAGCTCGCGCAAGCATGGCTTGCACCATGTAGCCCAAAATGAGATGATAATAGGGTTGCCATCATTGCTGATTTCGCCTGTTTGAACGGTCTTGCCGTCCACATCTTGCAAGCGGACATTTGGCAGTTGTGCGTGTAGGTTAAGTGCTGTAAGCATCACCAATGCGAGAAATAAAATCTTTTTCATAAATATACAATTGTTCAAAGTTGTTCGTTTGTTATAAAAATCGGGCAAAGATACGACTTTTTTTTTGAATATGCAAATTCTGCGTTAGTTTTTTAATGCATTTACCAACATTCCGCAGGCAGCCAATATATCTTCGCCACGACTTCGGCGGATAGTGGTTGTGATTCCGTGTTCGGTGAGATAGTCGCGAAGCCACTCCATCTGTTGCTCATCGCTGCTGGTAAACTCATTAGCCACACCAGCATGGAAGCGAATCAAGTTGATGCGGCAGTCCAAACCTTTTAGCAGGCGCAGGAGTTCGTTGGCGTGCTTAGGCGTGTCATTCACGCCACCCCAACAGATATACTCAAAACTCACACGGCGTTGGTGCGACCAATCGTATTGCTTTAGTAGCGCTATCACATCATTCAAGTGATTGACTTTCTCGATAGGCATAATCTCCTGTCGCTCCACAACAAACGGGTTGTGCAGCGAGATAGCCAAGTGGCAATCGCTTTCCTCAATAAAGCGCTTCAATCCTTTGTTGATACCCACTGAAGATACTGTGATTCGTTTGGGTGACCACGCGCAACCCCATGCGCTGGTCATGGCATTGAGCGAACGAAGTACATTGTCCAGATTGTCCATGGGTTCGCCTTCGCCCATATACACGATATTGGTCAGTTTGTCGGCATCAGGGATAGAGAATATCTGGTTGAGTATGTCGGCGGCACTGAGGTGACCATGGAAACCCAAGGTACCTGTCATGCAGAAGCGGCATCCCATTTTGCAACCCGCTTGCGTACTCACGCACAGCGTAGCGCGATCCTCATCTGGGATATATACAGATTCTATGTACCTCGCCTCATCGCCTTTAGCCTCTCGCCTCATCGCCTCATCGCCACTTATGGCGAACAGGTACTTCTTCGTACCATCTTTAGATATGGCTTCTGCCACAGGTGCATGGCGACCGATGGTGTAGCGGGCTTTGAGCGCTTCGCGCCCTTTGAGCGAGATATTGGTCATCTCGTCGAAGGAGGTCGCACGGCGCACATAGATCCACTCTGCTAACTGCTTACCTGCAAAACGCGGCAGCCCAACTTCTTGGGCCACCGCTTGCAGTTCAGCTAATGTTTTACCTAGTAATATATCCATAGGCATATATTATCATCCTTGCCTACGGCAGAAATCTCAACTATCTAAACCATTTTCTTGAGCGCGGCAGGGAGTTGATTGCCGCGCAAGTTGTTGGTTTATGTTGTTTCAGTTGTTGATAACATATCCCCTGTTGTAGTTTGGATAGTTTAGATTTCTCGAGCGTAGCGAGTAGGATGCTTATTTCTTACCAAGCGAACAATGGGTACTTCACCATTTCGGCATTCACCTCAGCGCGTACAGCAGCGATGTTCTCCTCTGATTCTGGATTGCTGAGTACACGGTCGATGAGCTCGACTATCCATGCCATCTTATCCTCTTTCAAACCGCGAGTGGTGATAGCGGGTGTACCGAAGCGTAAACCACTGGTTTGGAAGGCAGAGCGTGAGTCGAATGGCACCATGTTCTTGTTGGTTGTGATGTCGGCTGCTACGAGCGCTTTCTCTGCCACTTTACCTGTCAAGTCTGGGTGTTTGGTGCGCAAGTCCACCAGCATAGAGTGGTTGTCTGTACCATCAGAGATGATCTTATATCCCTTGTCCATCAATGCTTTAGCCATAGCAGCCGCATTGAGTTGTACTTGCTTTTGATATTCCTTGAACTCGGGTGTTAGTGCCTCACCAAACGCTACTGCTTTGGCAGCAATCACATGCTCCAATGGTCCACCTTGTGTGCCTGGGAACACGGCTGAGTCAAGCAATGCAGACATCATCTTCACTTCGCCTTTTGGAGTGGTCTTGCCCCATGGGTTAGGGAAGTCTTTGCCCATCAATATGATACCGCCACGAGGACCGCGCAAGGTCTTGTGGGTAGTAGAGGTCACGATATGGGCGTGCTTAACTGGGTTCTCCAGCAAGCCCGCTGCAATCAGTCCAGCAGGGTGAGCCATATCCACCATGAAGATAGCACCAATCTCGTCCGCTACCTTACGGATACGCGCGTAATCCCACTCGCGGCTGTATGCGCTGGCGCCCGCGATGATGAGTTTTGGTTTATGCTCGCGCGCTACTTGCTCCAGTTGGTCGTAGTCCACGCGACCTGTATCTTCTTTGACATTGTATTCCAATGCGTTGAACATCAATCCCGAGAAATTTACTGGCGAACCATGGCTGAGATGACCACCGTGGCTGAGGTTAAGTCCGAGGAAGGTATCACCTGCTTGCAGACATGCCATGAAGACAGCCATATTGGCTTGTGCGCCAGAGTGGGGTTGCACATTCGCATACTCAGCACCAAAGAGTTGGCATAGGCGTTGGCGTGCGATATTCTCGCTCTCGTCCACCACTTCGCAACCGCCGTAATAGCGTTTGCCGGGGTAGCCTTCAGCGTATTTGTTGGTCAGTACGCTACCCATGGCTTCCATGACTTGGTCGCTGACAAAGTTCTCACTGGCAATCAATTCGATGCCTTTGGTTTGACGCTCGCGCTCGCGGCGGATAATGTCAAAAATCTCTAAATCTCGTGTCATAATTATATTGTGTAATATCGTTTAGCGTTGTGTAGAATGGTGTAGCAGTTGTTAGATGCCACAATTTGAGTGCAAAGGTACAATTTTTTTTGCACATATGCAAATAGAAATGATTTTTTTCTGTTCAGTCTTGCGTATATGCATAAATTGTTGTAATTTTGCAGGCGAAAACATAAAAATGTGAATTATGAATATTTCTAAGCGTGCACAGAATATGCCTCAGTCGCCTATTCGTAAGTTGGCAAAATATGCTGAGGCAGCCAAACGAAATGGCGTACATATCTATTCGTTGAATATTGGTCAGCCAGACATCAAGACCCCGCAATGTGCGTTGGATGCAGTGGCTCATTTTCAGCAAGATATATTGGAGTATAGCCCTTCGCAAGGTGGTATCTCGTTGAGAGCCAAGATGGTGCAGTATTATGCGGAATACGGTATAGATATTTCGCCCGATGAGATTATTGTTACGACTGGTGGTTCCGAAGCCATCATGTTTGCATACATGGCATGCCTCAATCCTGGGGATGAGATTATTGTTACCGATCCCAGTTATGCCAACTATATGGCGTTTGCCATTTCTTGTGGTGCTGTGGTCAAATCGGTGAAAACGCATATCGAAGATGGTTTTAAGTTACCACCTGTAGAAGAGTTTGAAAAGCAGATTACCGACAAGACGCGTGCGATACTCATTTGTAATCCCAACAACCCAACGGGTTATCTTTATTCCAAGCAGGAGATGCGTCAAATCCGCGATTTGGTCAAGAAATACGATCTCTATTTGCTTTCCGATGAGGTGTATCGCGAGTTTATTTATACCAAACGCCCTTATATATCTGCTTTTCACTTAGAAGGTATAGAGCAGAATGTGGTGCTGATTGATTCTGTGAGCAAACGCTATTCGCTCTGTGGCGTGCGCATAGGAGCTTTGATAACGAAGAACAAAGATGTCCATAAGGCCGTGATGAAGTTCTGCCAAGCGCGTTTGTCGCCTCCGTTGTTGGGTCAAGTGATAGCAGAGTCGGCATTGGCTACTCCGCATGAGTATATGGAAGAGGTGTATGATGAGTATCTTGCACGCCGCAATTTCTTGATAGACCAGTTGAATCAGATTCCTGGTGTGTTTGCTCCCACGCCGATGGGTGCTTTCTATGTGATGGTGCAATTGCCAGTGGATGACACGGATAAGTTCTGCGAATGGTGTTTGACCGATTTTCAGTACGAGGGACAGACCGTGATGATGGCACCGGGTAGTGGTTTCTATACCAATCCAGAAGATGGTCGCCAACAAGTTCGTATGGCGTATATTCTTAATAAAGAAGACCTTGCAAAAGCAGTGTTCGTGCTCCGCAAGGCCTTAGAAGCGTATAATGCGCAGGGGGATTAACCCATGGCTCCATTGACTGATACGACTTGTCCTGATACATAGGACGAAAGGTCGGAGGCGAGGAAGAGTGCTACTTTGGCAACTTCCTCCGCTTCGCCACAACGGCGCATAGGAACCATTTTCACCATTTCTGCTCGTGTGGCTTCGGGTAGTGCCAGTGTCATCTCCGTGAGAATGAATCCTGGAGCAATCGCATTGGCGCGGATATTGCGGCTACCCAGTTCTTTGCTCAGCGATTTGATGAAACCGATGATACCCGCTTTGCTGGCTGCATAATTGGCTTGTCCAGCGTTACCACCAATGCCCACCACCGATGACATGGCAATAATGCTGCCACTGCGTTGGCGCATCATCTGTGGCGTAGCGGCATGACAGTAGTTGAATACCGATTTCAGATTTACCTCCAGCACGCTATCCCATTGCTGTTCATTCATGCGCATAAGTAAAGTATCGCGCGTGATGCCCGCGTTGCAGACCAGTATATCCAGTTGTCCGAAAGTCTTCACTACTTCTTCTACCACGGCATGCGCTGCTTCAAAATCGGCAGCATTGCTTGCGATAAAATGCGCTTTGACGCCGTAGCTTTCTATTTCTTGGATTAGTGATACCACATTTTCATCATGGCAGAGGTCTGTGAATGCAATGTGACAGCCGTTCTTGGCGTATAATTGGGCTATTGCACGACCTATTCCGCGTGAAGCACCTGTAATAAGGGCAGTTTTTCCTTGTAACATAGTTTTCTTTTTTATTTCAAGTATTTATCCAGCCAAGCGAAGAAAGTTCGTTGCCAGAGTATTCCATTTTGTGGCTTCAATACCCAGTGATTTTCATCTGGGAAGATAAGCAACTGTGCATCCACGCCGCGCATTTTGGCAGCATCAAACGCAGCCATACCTTGATTAGCCAAGATACGATAATCCTTTTCGCCGTGAATACAGAGGATAGGGGTATCCCATTTCTCCACAAACAGGTGTGGCGAGTTAGCAAAGGTGCGCTGCGCCGTCTTGTTGCTCTTATCCCAATAGGCGCCACCCATGTCCCAGTTAGCAAACCATTTCTCCTCCGTTTCGAGGTATTGCATTTCCATGTTGAAGATACCATCGTGAGCGATAAACGCTTTGAATCGCTTGTCATGATGTCCCGCCAACCAATACACACTGAATCCGCCAAACGATGCGCCTACGCAACCCAAGCGGTCTTTGTCCACATACTTCTCGCTGGCAACAAACTCATCAATCGCCGAGAGGTAGTCTTTCATACACTGACCTCCATAGTCGCCACTGATTTGCTCGTTCCATTCGTTGCCAAAGCCAGGTAGTCCACGGCGGTTAGGGGCGACGATGATGTAGTCGTTAGCAGCCATCATCATGAAGTTCCAACGGAAACTCCAGAACTGACTCACAGGCGATTGCGGACCGCCCTCGCAGTAGAGCAGAGTAGGGTATTTCTTGCTGGGGTCGAAGTGAGGCGGATAAATAATCCATGTCAGCATCTGCTTGCCGTCGGTGGTTTTTTGCCAACGAGGTACCACAGTACCCATCTCAATTTGTGAGTAGATATTGTTGTTCTCATGGGTCAGTTGTATGACTGCGCCTTTCGCCTTATCGCCTTTTGCCTTATCGCCTTCGAAAGCAAATATCTCATTCGCCTCGCGCATCGAATGGCGCAGGCAGTAGTAGGTATCGTCGATATTTCCGCCTGGCACATAGTCGTACTGACCGCTTGTGAGGCAGGTGATTGGTGTAGGTTGTGAGTTGGCAGAGGAGATATTAACCTCGTAGAGTTGAGAAGTACCATGCCATACAGCGCTGAAAACAAGCGAGTTATTATTTTTCCAATAATAACTATCCACATTGGTTTCCATGCCTTGTGTCAGGAATTGGCGCTTGCCTGTTTGCATGTGCTGAATCATCAGGCGGTTCTCATCGCTCTCATAGCCATCACGCTCCATTGATTGCCATGCAATCCATTGTCCATCAGGTGAATAACTTGGATTGGTATCATAACCCATATTGCCTTCTGTGAGGTTGGTGTGCGCGCCTGTTGCTATGTCGTAGAGGTAGATGTCGGAGTTGGTAGAAACAGCATAATCCAATCCGCTTTTCTTGCGGCAGGTATAGGCAATCTGTGTGCCGTCTGGATGCCATGCCAACTGCTCTACGCCGCCAAAGGGTTTCATCGGCGACTCGTAGGGTGTGCCCTCTAAGAGGTCACGGCTGCTCACCGTTTTCACCTTTCCGTTTTCCGTTTTCAGTTCACACAAGAACGGATGTGGCGCAGTTTCTGTCCATTCGTCCCAATGCTTATACATCAGATCGTCCACCACGCGACCCGATGCCAGTGGCAAGTCGGGGTGCTTGTCTGCGGTGCTGGCTACGGTCTTTACCTGAGCTATCAGGATAATCTTATCGCCTTGTGGAGAGAGTAGGAAGCCCTCTATATCCTTGTCAAAACCAGTGAGAATCTTATCGCCAATCACCACTTGTCCATCGCCGTTGATATAGCACAACTCACCATTATGCCATGCAGGACTGTGTCCAATAACCTCGCCTTTAACCTCTAACCTTTCGCCTTTAACCTCACAAACTCTTATCCACGAAGTCGAGCGGTTTTCCTCCACGCTATAATAACTAATGGTGTAAGCCACGCATCCCGACTGCTCATCGGGGTGTACGCTATTGATTCGTCCCATAGCCCACAGCGCTTCGGGGGTTAGTCGTCCACCCTCGATAGTTATTTCGGGTTTGGTGATGGGTGTTTTGGTGGCGTTGTCTTTGGGTTGGCAAGCAGTTGCCAGAAGTGCAAGTGTAGCCATGAAAATGATGTTACGCATAGTTATTTTTTGGTGTAAACAGCAAAGGTGTATGGATATGGATTCTTCTCATCTGCTTCGTGGTGTTCCTCGCTCACGCATTGCCAGATAGCAGGATCAATCTCAGGGAAGAAGGTGTCGGCGTCCTCCCAACTGTGATGTATATGGGTGATGTATAGCTTGTCCACCAGTGGCAAGAACTGGCGATAAACCATACCTCCACCGATGATAAATGCCTGTTCGTCAGCTGCTACAGCAGCTTGTGCCTCTGGTATAGAGTGTACCACTTCGGTATTCTCGAAACAGAAGTCCTCGCGGTCAGAAAGCACGATATTGCGGCGATTAGGCAGCGGATGCTTGGGCAATGAGAAGAAGGTGCGTTCGCCCATGATGACGGTGCAACCTTGTGTTTTCTCCTTGAAGTATTTTAAGTCACTGGGCAAGTGGCAGAGCAAGTCGCCTGCCTTGCCGATAGCATTGTTTTCAGCTATTGCTACGATGAGGTTGAGCATATTCAAAAATTTAACAATTCAAAATTCAAAATTCAAAATTCTCATACGGCTACGACGCCTGGTATATGTGGGTGTGGATCGTAGTCCACAAGGGTGAAGTCCTCAAACTGGAAGTCGAGCAAGTCTTTTACCGCTGGATTGATGAGCATCTTTGGCAAAGCTCGTGTCTCTCGGGTGAGCTGCAATTGGACTTGCTCCATGTGATTGAGGTAGATATGTGCATCGCCGAAGGTGTGTACAAAGTCGCCTGCTTTCAAACCTGTGACTTGAGCCATCATCATCAGCAGCAGGGCGTACGAAGCGATATTAAAAGGCACACCCAAGAATATATCTGCTGAGCGTTGATAGAGTTGCAGACTCAGCCTGCCGTCTGCCACATAGAACTGAAACAATGTGTGACATGGGGGCAAAGCCATGCTGTTGACTTCGGCTACATTCCATGCGCTCACGATGTGTCGGCGCGAGTCGGGATTGTTTTTTATCTGTTCTACCAGTTGGGCTATCTGGTCGATATGTCCACCTTGGTAGTCGGGCCAAGAACGCCATTGATGTCCATAGACGGGTCCGAGTTCGCCGTTCTCATCAGCCCATTCGTTCCATATGCGCACACCGTGGTCTTGCAGGTATTTCACATTCGTATCGCCACGCAGAAACCACAGCAACTCGTAGATAATGGACTTAAGGTGCAGTTTCTTGGTGGTGAGCAAAGGGAAACCCTCTTCGAGGTTAAAACGCATTTGATGACCAAAGACCGACTTGGTGCCTGTACCTGTGCGGTCGTGTTTTATTGTGCCTTCGTTGAGTACGCGTTGGCAGAGTTCTAAATATTGTTTCATTGTTAATACAGATTATATGTCGTTTTTAGCACACGGAACTCGGTTCTACGGTTGAGTGAGTGGCATATTTCTTGTTTATCGGCTGTCAGGGTGTTGATGAATGCTTCGTCCAACACTTGGTCTTTGGGCAGGTAGGGGTATTGTTTGTGCATTCTGTCGTCCACCACTACAGGTTTTTCTTCGCCATATCCTACGGGTGTCAGTCGGTCGGCTTTGATGCCGTGTTGTATCAGGTAATCCACCACCGATTGTGCGCGGCGGAGTGATAACTGTTTGTTGGCATCGTTCTGACCTACCATATCCGTGTGTGCTGCCAATTCGATGGTTATGTTGGGGTTATCGTTGAGCAGTTTCACCAGTTCGGTCAGTCCTTTTTCCGATTCGGGGGTGAGGGTCCATTTGCCAAACTCGTAGAAGATATTACTCATGGTCACGGGTTTGGATATGAGTGCCAAGGTGAAGTCCTGTTGGTAGTTGCGACTATCGGTCAGCCCTTGTGTAGAGAGCTGTTGCTTGGCGTTGAGGTATCCTCGTGCGGTGGCGAGCATAGCATATCGTGTGTCTTTGTTGAGTTTGAGGCGATAGGTGCCGTCTCGGCGTGTTTGTGCTTTGATGTTGGTGCCGTCATCTCCCACAAGGCGAATCGTCGCATCACCTACGGGTTCGTTGTCGGTGTTGAGGATCGTTCCTTCCACTAAAAACTCCATAGCAGGCAGCGTAAAGGAGTATATCTGATCGTAGCCTTTCTTTTGTCCTCTGTTGGACGAGAAGAAACCGTTCTCGGTCATGCCTGCGAAGGTGATACCAAAATCATCGTTGGTCGAGTTGAACGGCGCTCCCATGTTAAAGATATTCCATTGAATGCTGTCTGGATGCTGGCTTCTGGATGCTGGATTCACCTCCGCGTAAAACAAGTCCAATCCGCCGTAACCGGGGTGTCCTTTGGAGGAGAAATACAACCTGCCGTTTGGTCGGATATGTGGGAATAACTCATCGTCGGCGGTGTTGATTTGTGGTCCAAGGTTTTGAATGTCAGTCCATTCGCTGCCGTTGAGTATAGCCATGTATATGTCTTTGCCGCCGAAGCCTCCTGGTGCATCACTCACGAAGTAAAGGGTGTCGCCGTGTGCACTGAGTGCGGGGTGTCCTACGGTGATACTGCTGTCAGCGTATAACTTGAGTTCTTGTCCTTCGCCCCATTCGCCGCTGGCGCGGGTAGAGGTGTATATTTTCGCACCGAGGTCTTGCCCGTTGATAGGGCAGGAGTAGGTGAAGTACATAGTCTTGCCGTCTGCTGAGAAGCAGCATGCGCCCAATTCGGCAGAACCGCTTTTTCCACTTTCGCCGCCTTCACCGTTTTCACCCTCTTCGCTCATTTCACTCTCTGCGTATAGTCCTTCACATAGCATGATGTCTTCCCATTCGCCAGCTGCGTTCTTGCGGGTGGAGTAGAGGTTGAAGGTGGCAGCGCCTGTCACGGGTGAGGTGCGTATTTTCTTTTTCTTGTCGGTGGTTTTCTCTTGTCGGTTGGAGGTGAAGACCAACGCATCGCCGTCTTCGGTGAGGAAGGCGGGCGAGAAGTTGGAGGTGCGTTTCTCGTTGAAGTCTTTGGCGAGTGCAATCTTGTAGCGTGATGGTTGTTTTTTCCATTCTTCCACTTGCGTGCAACCGTATTTGCCCGCCATGGCTATATAGTCATTTGGGTGTGCTTCGAGGTAGATGTCGTATTGTTTGATAGCATCTTTGTATTTGCCTTGGTATTGTAGCACTTGCGCATAGTGTAGATAGACGATGGAGTCGGGGTAGTGGTATTTGATAGCATTTTTGTATGCGGAAGTGGCGCGAGCGTTGTTGAGGATACGCTGACTTTCGGCTTGTTTGAAGGCTATCTGTGCGCGTAATTTTTTGTCTTTGGAGGGTATTTTGCGGTATAGTTGTCGATACATTTCTCCCGCTTCGTAGTATTCACCGATGGCGTATTTGCGGTCGGCTTTTTTGATGCGTGCGCTGAGACTGCAACTGGACAGACTGAATAGCGTGCTGATGAGTAATATGCTGATAATTAGTTTATTGTTCATAATGTTACAATTGGTTTACTTGCAGTTTTTTTTGTGCTTTTTTGCGTGTCTCTCTGTCTTGCGAAGTGGCGCAGTGTATGCCGTCTTCTCTCATTCGTTTGTTTTGTGATATGTGTTCGCTACTGAACTTGCCATTTTTTTGCAGTATGATACGCACGCAAAGCAGTGCTACGCACGCCGCGATTATTCCGATGACGATTAGTATCTCTTTTCCCATGAGTGTGATTGTAAATCGGTTTACAAAAATAGCGTGCAAAGGTACAAAAAAAAATGCACATACGCAAGTATTCGTCACATTTTCCATATTTTTCGTATCTTTGCAGCATAAGGGTATCTTAATAATCGGTTGCTTTTTACTACCCATTTCTGTCTTGCTAATCAGCCGAAGATGAGCCGAAGATAAGCCGATGATAGACACATGATAAAAAACAACCAATCTTAATAATTGATATGTTCCATTACCCATTACCCAATAGGCGGCACGCCGTCCAATATCCCAAAAAATGCATATACCTCTTGCATATGTGCATTTTTTTTTGTAATTTTGCACGCTATTTCGAAAGAGTGAACAATTTTACATGATTAATCTTATAAATATACGAAAAAATATGGCAGTAACACAACAACATTCGGGGGCTGCGTATAACTCCCTAACGATTGGTAGCAAGATCATTGGTTCTATCACCACGGACAGTAATATCCGTGTCGATGGTACGATTGAGGGCGATGTGAAATGTGCGGGTAAGTTGGTAGTGGGAGAGAAAGGCGTGATTATTGGTACTATTGAGTGTGAGAACGCTGAGATTATGGGTACTATTGATGGTAAGATACAGGTCAAGCAATCGCTTGCTTTGCGTGCTACCAGCCGTGTGAAGGGTGAAATCTATTCGCAAACGCTCACCGTAGAACCTAACGCTATCTTCAACGGCACCTGTGCCATGGGAAACCCTACAAAATAACCATACACTTCGCTAAGCGGGTGCAACTCGCCAACGGCGCACTGCCTCGCAAAGCGACTTAACCTGCGCAATAGCGCACACAACGCTACACACTTATGAAAGTAAAACCATTTCGTGGTATCCGACCACCCCAAGCATTAGCTAAGCAAGTCAGCAGTCGTCCATACGATGTGCTCAATTCGGAGGAGGCACGCCAAGAGGCTGCGGGTAATCCTATGTCTTTGTATCATATCATCAAGCCTGAGATTAATTTTGAAATAGGTACGGATGAGCACGATGCGCGCGTGTATTCAGTGGCGCGTGAGCAGTTCGATCTCTTCCGCGAGAAAGGCTGGCTGGTGCAAGATGAGCAAGACTGCTATTATGTCTATGCGCAAACCATGAACGGCCGCACACAGTATGGCTTGGTGCTGGCTGCATGGGTAGAGGACTATATGGAAGGCCGTATTATGAAGCACGAACTCACCCGCCGCGATAAAGAAGAAGACCGTATGAAGCATGTGCGCGTTAATAATGCCAATGTAGAACCAGTCTTCTTTGCTTACCCTCACCGCGAGGACTTAGACGCTATTATTGCAGGAGTAGTGGCTACCGAACCAGAGTACGATTTCGTGTCCGACTTAGACGGCTTTGGTCATACTTTCTGGGTGATCCGCGATGCAGAAACGATAGCGAAGATTACTGAGATTATGGCGGCTATTCCTGCTATGTATATTGCTGACGGACATCATCGTAGTGCTGCCGCTGCGTTAGTAGGCAATGAGAAGAAACTGCAAAATCCTAACCATAAGGGCGACGAGGAGTATAACTACTTCTTGGCAGTATGCTTCCCTGATGACCAGTTGCATATCATGGACTATAATCGTGTAGTACGCGACCTCAATGGCATGACCGAAACGGAGTTCTTGCAGGCGCTTACAGCAGATTTCGAGGTAATGGACATGGGTACCGACATCTACCGCCCAGACGCTTTGCATACTTTTGCGTTGTATCTCGGTGGACACTGGTATAAACTGGTAGCAAAAGCAGGTCGCTACGACGACCAAGACCCTATTGGTGTGTTGGATGTGACAATCTCGTCTAACTTGATTTTGGACAATCTTTTGGGTATTAAGGACTTGCGCTCAGATAAACGCATTGACTTCGTAGGCGGTATTCGTGGCTTGGAAGAATTGAGCCGCCGTGTGGATTCAGGCGAGATGAAGATGGCGTTGGCGCTCTATCCTGTGACCATGCAACAACTCATGCGTATCTCTGATACGGGTAATATCATGCCACCTAAAACCACATGGTTCGAACCCAAACTTCGCTCAGGACTCATTATTCACGAATTAGTATAAATGGCTGGCATCCGGTATCCGGCAGCCGGCAGCCAGTAACAAGTATCCGGTATCCGGCAGCCAGCAGCCAGTAACAAGTGTCCAGTATCCGGCAGCCGGCAGCCAGTAACAAGTGTCCGGTATCCGGTAGCCGGCAGCCAGTAACAAGTATCCGGTATCCGGCAGCCGGCAGCCAGTAACAAGTATCCGGTATCCGGCAGCCGGCAGCCAGTAACATGTATCCGGTATCCGGCAGCTGGCAGCCAGTAACAAGTATCCGGTATCTGGCAGCCGGCAGCCCAAAAGGTAATCAATCAATAAAAAAAAAGTAATATGAATAAACTTCAAATTGTAATCAATGTTGTACTTGTAGCCGCTGTGGCTGCATTATTTGTAATCGTTCTCAAAAATCCAAAGGCTGCTACTGCCGAACCAGTAGCGGTGGAGAATACAGGTAGCTTGCCTGTAGCATATCTCAATGTGGATAGCCTGCTTGTGAACTACACTTTTGCGCAAGAGGCAAGCGACAAACTCATGAGCAAACAAGAGGATGCGCGTGTGAAGATGAACACCAAACTGCGTACTTTCCAAAACGAAGTAGCCGACTTCCAACGCAAACTCGAAAACAATGCCTTCCTGAGCCGTGAGCGCGCAGAAAAAGAGCAACAACGATTGGCAAAAAAAGAGCAAGAATTGCAAGAACTGGAAGCAAAACTCACACAGGACATCATGCTGGAGAACCAAAAACTCAACCTCCAATTGGCTGACTCGTTGAACAACTTCTTGAAAGAGTTTAATGCCGACGGACGCTTCCATATCATCTTGAGCAACAGCGCAAAAGATAATGTCCTGATGGCTGGCGAGCAATACGACATCACCGATGAGGTAGTGGCTGGATTGAATGCGCGTTACAACAAATAATCGCTCATAATTCATCTTTTATGCAAAGACATCTATTCTACAAACCTTATTGGAATTATCTCATCGCAGATGCTGTTGCGCTGATACTCAGCGTGGTAGTTGTGTTGTGGTGGTTTCCATTGTCCACGCAGATACCGTTTCAGAAATACGATGTCTTTGCCATTGTCTTTTCTGCCATTTGGCTACTGACGGGTTATCTCTCGCACCGATATGTACCTGTTAAGTACATGAAGATGGGCAAAGACATGCGTCGTCTGCTCTTTGCTGCCATTGTGACTTTTGGTGTGATGTATGGCTATATGTGGCTATTGGCTAAAGAGAACTTCTCTATTTGGGTACTCCTTACGATATGGTTGGTCATGCTAACCATATCGTTGATTTATTTGGTCATCAAGCACGCCTATCGCTATGCCTTGAACGAGGAGGACAAACCGCTGGAAGCACCTGCACGCATGGAGCAACCCGTACTCAAACAACCCAAGTTCTATGCCGATGACGAGAAAGAGGCGCTGCGTAATAGCATCTTGGAGTTTGCTACTCCTGCGGCTATCGCTTTCCTCGAAAAGCATATCACTTTGTATTCATCCAACACTTTTACGCTGCGTTCTACCGAGTTGTATAACATTCAGAAGTTGCGTAATTATCGCTATGATACATTGGTCAATTTCATGCCGCTCAATCAAATCCGTGGCGTGAACAAGTTGTTTGCTGCTGTCAATGACAAACTGCCTGACAACGGACTCTGGGTATGCTGCTACGAACCACAATCAGTCACCAAACGCAACATCTTGACCCGTTACCCCAAGGTTATCAGTTGGATGTACTACATTGCTTTCTTCCTCTATAAGCGTGTATTGCCTAAGTTGTTTATGACTTCGCGTTTTTATTTCGACATCACCGAAGGCAAAGACCGTGTGTTGAGTAAAGCCGAAGTGTTAGGACGCTTGTGCTATTGTGGCTTTGACATCGTGGACGAACGCAAGATTGGCGACCTCAACTATGTGATTGCACGCCGCAAGTTCCGTCCTAAGACCATCGAACGCCGTGTGTATGGTATCTTTGTCAAACTGAATAGAGTAGGCAAGAACGGAAAACAGTTTAAGTTCTACAAACTGCGCACCATGCACCCATATTCGGAATTCCTGCAAGAGTATATCTACAACCGCTACTCCCTGCAAGAGGGTGGTAAGTTCAACCACGATATTCGTGTGACTACCTTAGGGCGTATAGCGCGCAAGTATTGGATGGATGAATTGCCAATGATCATCAATCTGCTCAAAGGCGACATGAAATTAGTAGGTGTTCGCCCTATATCGAAACATTATTTCTCGCTCTATAGCCAAGAACTACAGGCAAAACGCGTCCATCATAAGCCGGGACTGCTGCCTCCTTTCTATGCCGATATGCCTAAGACACTGGACGAGATTGAGGCATCAGAGATGCGTTATCTGACCATGTGCGAACAAAGGGGCACATTCCTGACAGATTTTATCTACTTCTGGCGCATATGCTATACCATTCTTTTCAAACGCGCACGAAGCCATTAACCCTCTCACCTAATAAACTGTAAGTTGAAAAAGTATTTTTTAATAATAGTATTGTGTGTGTCCTCATGGGCAATGGCGCAGAATATTCCTGTGTCGCTGAGTTATACCCGTTTGTATGATTATTTAGACGAACTCATCACCGACGGTGTTATCACCCACCAAACAGCCGTCAGACCTTATACACGCAGCCAAGTAGCCGCTATGCTCGAACAAGCCCAACAAGCGGATACATTACTCAATATGCGCCAGAAGAAGGACTTGTTGTTTTATCTCAATGAGTTTGCTTTGGAGCGCGATACGATGGTTAATAACTATGTGCAATACACCGACCATAGTACTTTCTCGCTCTCGTTGGCAGATCCGCAGTTTAGTTATAAGACACGCGATAATAATTTTAAACTCCGTTTCCGTCCGATCTTAGGTGGCAATATCACAGCCAGCAAGAAAGGTGCTATCTTCCATCGTTGGTACGGTGCTGAACTGCAAATGGACATAGCCAATCACCTCAGTATTTGGGGTAGCCTGCGCGATAATTCATGGAGCGGAGATTGGCTAAGTAAGAAGTATTTTCCTACCGATATAGCACGAATATACGGTGCGCGCATTCATTATGGTGCTTCGCAACAACAGCCCGCACTCACGCCATTAGCAGGTGTGCAATACAAAGAGGCTAATTATGGTGGCGACTTCTCCGATTCACGAGGCGGAATCAACCTCTATACTTGGTGGGGTAGTATAGGCATTCAACGCGAGAACATCACATGGGGTACTGCCTATCATGCTTCCAATATTCTGTCGGGTAGAAACCCTGCGGCGCCTATGATTACCTTGCAACTCACACCCTGCAAGTGGTTCCAATTTGACTATTTCCATGCGTGGTTAGTGTCTAATGTGCTGGATTCTACCTATTTTTATTTGGAGCATACAGCAGGCAGTGCAGAACCTGTAGCCAACTACCGCCCGTACAACAAGTTTATGGCGGCAAATATGTTCACTTTCACGCCGATTAAGCACTTGTCTTTTTCTGTGGGTAACTCCATTATCTATGCCGAACAAACCATTCAAGCCGCATACTTGATACCGATTGCATTCTATAAGTCTTTGGATCACTTGCTAACCAAGGGTATTAGAACGCAAAACCAAAACTCACAAGTCTTTGCTTCAGTGTCTGTTCGCCCTGTAGAGCACTTGCACCTCTATGGGTCGTTCTTTGTGGATGAAGTCAAATTCAAACGCTTCAAACCCAGCTATCCAGAGAAGAATCCTATCTCCTATTTGGTGGGCTTCAATTGGTCGGGTTGGCCAATCAAAGGATTGAGTCTGAAGGGCGAGTTTATGCGCTCTTATATCGCATGTTATACCCATTCTATAGATGTATTGGCGTGGACTTCCAATAGCTATAATATGGGGCATTACATGGGCGATAATGCGCAGTCTATCTATGCGGAATTGGCATATCGACCCGTACGCGGATTGCTGCTAAAGATGAGTTATACCAACGATATAAAGTATAACTCCTATGCTTATCAACGAGACAATATCGGCGAAACCATATCGCAAAAACCCTTTGACCACTGTATTTATCGCAACAATGAAGTGCGATTGGACGGTATCTTTGAGCCACATCCGAATATGTATCTCACTTTGTCGGTGGGGTATAATCATGCGCAAGGCTTCGATAACCTGAAGGAAAACGCCCTCCCCAGCGAAGATATAGGCAATGCGCAGTATTATTTAGATAAGTTCTGCCCATTGTACTATCAAGGCAAAAACTTGTATGTACAAGGCGCATTCTCCTTTGGTTTCTAACCCCCCCGCCTTTACACTTTACACCATACACTTTACACCATACACTTTACACCTCTAAATGTCTTGCAGCGTAATCATACTCAATTGGAATGGCGAAGCAATGTTGCGCCGTTTTTTGCCCTCTGTGATTGCCCATACGCAGTCGGATGGTGTGGAGATTGTGGTCGCAGATAATGGCTCTACGGACGATTCGTTGGCGTATGTGCGTACATTGCCCGAGGTACGAGTGATAGCATTAGAGCAGAATTATGGTTTTGCAGAAGGGTATAACCGCGCGATTGCGCAAGTAGAATCGGAGTATGTGGTATTGCTCAATTCGGATGTAGAAGTCACTCACGGCTGGCTGGACACCTTATTAGATTACGCGCGTACGCACGAGGAGGTGGCAGCGCTCCAACCCAAAGTACGCAGTTGGCATTCTAAGGAGAAGGCAATGACCAGTGGCAGTAACGCTATATGCTTCGAGCATGCTGGTGCGGCAGGAGGTATGTTGGATTGTTTGGGCTATCCTTATTGCCGTGGGCGTTTGCTCACGCATTTGGAGGAAGATAATGGTCAGTATGATACGCCTGTTCCTATTTTCTGGGCATCGGGTGCATGTATGTTGATTCGCCGCAATGTGTATATTAAAGAGGGTGGGTTAGACGCTGAGTTCTTTGCTCACCAAGAGGAGATAGACCTCTGCTGGCGACTCAATAGCCGTGGTTATAAGGTGATGGCTGTGCCTCAATCGGTGGTCTATCATGTGGGAGGAGGAACATTGGGATACGAGAGTCCAAGAAAAACGTTCTTAAATTTCCGCAACAATCTGTTGATGCTTTATAAGAATCTTCCTACTGCCAAATGGCTATTGGTCATGCTCGTTCGTCTGCCATTGGACTATGTAGCTGCATTGCAAATGCTCTTAAATGGCAAGTGGCTGAATTTCAAAGCGGTGTGTCAAGCAAGATGCGCGTTTTTGCGATTGCGAACAAAATATAAAAGTATAAGGAAAGATAATCTTCGCAAATCAAAAATCGCTTATCCTGCTACCATATGCAGAAGGAGTATCATCTTTGATTACTATCTGTTTGGAAAAAGAAAATGATTTTTTTTGCGCAAATATTTGCATATATCACAAAAAAGTAGTACCTTTGCAGTCGAAATGAATGAGGGGACCCGAAACGGTTCCCTCAATTTTATAAATCGAAGCATTATGATAGATAAACAATTGGTACAAAATCTCATTCTTGAGAAGTTGCAAGGCACGGAGTATGAGTTGATTACCCTGAAGATTAGTGCTCAAAACGAGATCCTGATTGAGGTAGATAAGTTAGACGGTGTGGATGTGGAGTTTTGTGCACAGGTGAATCACTATTTGGTGGAGCAACTGGAGGCGCAAGGCATGGATGACTACTCATTGGAAGTAGGTAGTGTGAGTTTGACTGCGCCATTCATAACGAAAATGCAATACGAGAAACATCTCAACCACGATGTAGAGGTATTAGCAGCTGATGGCAAGAAATACCGTGGCGTGCTGGTGAGTGTGGACGAAGAGAGTTTTGCTATTGACACCGAGGTGATGGTAGCAGTAGAAGGCAAAAAACGCAAACAAAAAGAGATTCAGACCCTCACTTTCGCTTACAACGCAGTCAAGTACACCAAATACGATTTGAAATTTTAGAATAATAACAATAAACATTTAAATTACCTCCGACGGCAAGGAGGAGTCTCCCTCGAAAACATCCGAGAGCTTCGTGAGCTCGAGGATAGAGTGGAGGCATCGAGCGCCCTAACGACGACGCGGTCGTCGGTCAATGCGCGAGATTGCCGAACACGAAATGGCAACAAAACAACAACAATCAATCAACTTGATTGACATTTTTTCAGAGTTCAAAGAACTCAAAAACATTGACCGCCAAACATTTATCAATGTATTGGAGGACTCTTTTCGCAATGTGATTACCAAAATGTATGGTACCGATGCGAACTACGATGTGATTATCAACCCAGACAAAGGCGACTTGGAGATCTACCGCAACCGTCTCGTTATGGAGGACGACGATGTGGCTAACCCAGAGACACAAGTGGGTATCACCGAGGCGTTGGAATTGGATGACGAGGCAGAAATCGGTGAGGAAGTAACAGACAAAGTGGAGTTTGCTTCATTTGGTCGCCGTATGATCCTGAACCTCCGTCAGACTTTGGCAAGCCGTATCTTGGATTTGCAAAAGGAGAACTTGTATATTCGCTATTCTGAGATGTTGGGTCAGGTTGTTAGCGGTGAGTTGTATCAAGTATGGAAAAAAGAGATGCTCTTGCTCGATGATGAAGGCAACGAACTCTACTTGCCTAAGCAAAACCAAATCCCAACCGACTTCTATCGCAAGGGTGATACCGTGCGTGCCGTAGTGGTACAAGTGGATAACAAAAACCAAAATCCTAAGATCATTCTTTCTCGTACTTCACCATTATTCTTGCAACGCCTTTTCGAGCAAGAGGTACCAGAGGTACACGACGGACTGATTGCTATCAAGAATATCGCCCGTATCCCAGGCGAGCGTGCGAAAGTGGCTGTAGAGTCTTTTGACGATCGTATTGACCCAGTAGGCGCATGCGTGGGTATTAAGGGTGCGCGTATTCATGGTATCGTACGCGAATTGCGCAATGAGAATATTGATGTTATTCACTATACATCTAATATCAACTTGTATGTGCAACGCGCCTTGGCACCAGCTAAAATCTCTTCTATGACCGTTAACGAGGAGGAGAAGAAAGTGGATGTTTATTTGCAACCAGACGAGGTGTCACTCGCAATCGGTAAGGGCGGTTACAACATCAAGTTGGCAAGCATGCTCACTGGCTATCAAATTGATGTATATCGTGAGATGGACGAGGCAGACAACGAGGACATTTATTTGGACGAGTTTAATGACGAAATCGATCAATGGGTATTGGATGCATTCAAAGCCATTGGTTTGGATACCGCTAAGGCAGTTCTGGGCGTAGAGAAAGCCGAACTCATCAAGCGTGTTGACCTTGAGGAAGAGACAATCGATGAGGTTGTTGCAATCCTTGCGGCTGAATTTGAAGACTAATTAAGTATAAATGATAAAACCCCTCCGACGGCAAGGAGGAGTCTCCCTCGTAAACATCCGAGAAGCTCGTGGCTTCGAGGATAGAGTGGAGGCATCGAGCGCCCTAATGACGCTGGCGTCAGTCAATGCGCGAGATTGCCGAATACGAATATGGCTATTAAACTTATCAAAGCTTGTAAAGAATTAAACATCGGCATGTCCACCGCCGTGGAATTCTGTAAAAGGCAGGGTAAGGAAATCGCTACGGATCCAAACACCCGTATCGAAGACGACTTATACCTACTGCTCGCTAAAGAATTCAACAAGGATATGGCGTTGAAGATAGAGGCGGAGCGTCAGGCGCAAGAGCGTCAAGGGCGAGAGATACTTAAGTCGGTAACTATAGATGAGCCCAAGAAACCTGAGCATATTCCTACCGAAATCCCCAAACCTAAGATGGTGGGTAAGATTGATCTTGATGCGGATAAGAAGCGCAAGGCTGAGGAAGAGGCAGCTCGCAAAGCGGCTGAAGAGGCGCAAAAAGCCGAAGAAGCACGCATAGCAGCTGAAAAAGCTGCCGCAGAAGCTGCTGCCAAGGCCAAAGCCGAAGCGGAGAAAAAAGCGGCGCAAGAAGCACAAGCTGCTAAAGAGGCTGCTGAGAGAGCTATCGCTGAAGCCGCTAAGAAAGCAGAGCAAGCCGCTCAAGCAGCAGAAGAACCTGTTGAGCAGTCTAAAGAGGAGATATTCCGCTTGGGTAAACCTGTACTCAAAAACGCACCTAAAGTGTTGGGTAAGATTGATTTGAGTACAATCAATACAGCTACTCATCCTACCAAGAAAACCAAAGAGGAGAAGCGCAAAGAGCGCGAGGCTCGCGAACAACAACGCAAAGCCAACAAGCCTGCTGCCAATAATAATGGCGGTGGCAAAGCGGCTGATGCGCCTAAAGATGGCGAGAAACGCAAGCGCGAACGCATCAAACAAAACAAGGTGGACATCAATGATGCGCGCAATCAAAAACCTCAAAAGAAGAACGGAAAAGCCAAAGGTTTCAAGGTAGAGGTGGACGATGAGGCAGTACAACGCCAAATCAAAGAGACTATCCAACGCCTCCAAGGCAATAAGGGTAAGAGTACTACCAGCAAACATAAGCGTGAGCGTCGCGAACTCGAGCGCGAGAAGATGGCGCAAGAGCGCGCTGCGGAGCAAGAGCAAAGCAAGGTATTGAAACTCACCGAGTTTGTGACCGCTAACGACCTCGCTGTGATGATGAATGTGCCTGTGACCAAGGTCATCGGTACTTGTATGATGCTCGGCGTGATGGTAAGTATCAACCAGCGTCTTGACGCGGAAACCATCAACCTCGTGGCTGAGGAGTTTGGCTTCTCTACCGAGTTCGTTTCTGCCGAGGTGGTAGAGGAAATCAATGCCGACGAGGTGATCAACGACGAGGATATCACCTCTCGCTGTCCAATTGTGACGGTCATGGGCCATGTGGACCACGGTAAAACATCGCTCCTTGACCATATCCGTAATGCGAATGTGATTGCGGGTGAGGCAGGTGGTATTACCCAGCACATTGGTGCATACAATGTGCAACTCAAGAATGGTCAGCATATCACTTTCCTTGATACCCCTGGTCACGAGGCGTTTACCGCCATGCGTGCCCGTGGTGCGAAGGTAACGGATATCGCGATTATCATTGTCGCTGCTGATGACGCAGTCATGCCACAGACTATTGAGGCTATCAACCACGCACAAGCCGCGGGCGTACCTATGATCTTCGCTATCAACAAGTGCGATAAACCTACGGCTAACCCTGAGAAAATTAAAGAACAACTCTCTGGTATGAATATCCTCGTAGAGGATTGGGGTGGTTCTTACCAATGCCAACATATCTCAGCTAAGAAGGGTGAAGGCGTCTTTGAACTGCTGGAGAAAGTGCTTCTCGAAGCCGAGATGCTCGAACTCAAAGCTAACCCTAACCGCCGTGCCAAGGGCTCTATCATTGAGTCTTCGCTCGACAAAGGTCGTGGCTATGTAGCTACTATCCTTGTGCAAGATGGTACACTCCACCATGGCGATATTGTCCTCGCAGGTGTATATCATGGTAAGATCAAAGCCATGTTCAACGAGCGTGGACAACGCATCCAACAAGCCCTTCCTGGCGAACCATGTCTTATCCTTGGTCTCAACGGCGCACCTCAAGCGGGTGACGAGTTCAATGTGATGGCTACTGAGCAAGAGGCACGCGAGATTGCTAACAAACGCGAGCAACTCCAACGCGAGATGTCGCTTCGCACCAAGAAGCATGTCGGATTGGACGAGATTGGTCGTCGTTTGGCTATTGGCGACTTCAAAGAACTCAATATCATCGTCAAAGGTGATGTGGACGGCTCTGTGGAAGCACTCAAAGACTCGCTCATTAAACTCTCTACCGAGAATATCCAAGTCAATGTTATCCACGGCGCTGTGGGTGCTATCTCTGACTCTGATGTCCTTTTGGCTGCAGCTTCTGATGCGATTATCGTTGGTTTCAATGTGCGTCCTACCAGCACAGCGCGTAAGATGGCAGAGAACGAGGAAGTGGATATCCGTATTTATTCCATCATCTACGATACCATCAACGAGATCAAGTCTGCTATGGCGGGTATGCTCTCGCCAGAGATCAAAGAGGAGGTTACTGCTACCCTTGAGGTATTGCAAACCTTCCGTATCTCCAAGGTGGGTACGATTGCTGGTTGTATCGTGCGTGAGGGTAAAGCTAAGCGTGCTAATAAGTGCCGCGTAATCCGTGACGGTATCGTAATCCATACTGGCGAACTCTCTTCGCTCAAGCATGGTAAAGACGATATCAAGGAAGCAGGTCTCAACATGGAGTGCGGTTTGAGCATCAAGAGCTACAACGACATCGTTGAAGGCGACCTCATTGAGACCTACGAGGAAATCGAGGTAGCAAAGACCTTGTAATAAATAATATAGCCAGTTAGTTCTACTAGTGTACCTAGTTCCACTAGCTTAACTAGTCCAAAAACGAGTAATAAACAACTTTTTAAATAACTACGAATATGAAAGATCTTAAAGGCACAAAGACCGAAGCCAACCTATGGGAGGCATTCGCAGGCGAATCGAAAGCTCGCAACA
>JAGBZD010000124.1 GCA_017628395.1 Paludibacteraceae bacterium
ACTTTGATGTGAGCTATTTCTGGGATTCTGCTCCATCTTCCTTCTTTCCAATCGTCTATCTCATCGTCTAATTTGTTAATCACCTCCAACTCTTTATCCGTCATGGATAAGTTGTCTGTCGGTTCAGGATACTTAAGGATATTTACACACGCACCAAGACAATCACGATCTGCATATATCACTTGTTGTATGGATAACATCTTCTGGAAATTTGAGCCATATTGATCATCTCCCTCATACTCTTTACACTTGGAGTTCCAAACCAAATATCCTTCGTATTCATCGCTCCAATCATGTTCATAGCCGTATGATAAATCTCTGCGATAGAGTGTAGAAATCTTATCTTCCAGCTGTTTTGTTAAATCCCGAAGATATTGGTTAATTTCTTCTAATCGTGCCACTTCTATAGGAGTAGCGAGAAACATTAGATCAAGTAAATTGTTGCGTTTCATGAACAAAGCCTCTAGTTTCTCTCGCTTGTATTTGCTTAAATCCTCTATCTCTAATACTGTACCTAAGGTGCAATCCGAATCATCTTTACCTGCGATTTGGATGATTCGTTTCTCGATGTGTTGAAGCTGATTCTTGCGCCACTCCCATTGCTTACCTTTAGGCATCTTCTCCACGCGTAATTCCCGTCGCTTGTCAAACCACATGCCGATATGGTACCATCGTATCTCTGTCCAATCTATAATTTTCTTCCACCAACCGCGCAGATCCCATATACGGCGGAAGCGAATTAAGCGATTGAGGTATTGTACTTCAGCATGCCATTTTACCCAATCATCGTACTCATCACACGGAATAGTGATAGACCAAGAGTGGTTCTCGTCTTCTCTCCAATGGATGTCGTATGTTTCAGTAACTCGTTGGATTTCTTTTTCTATCCAATGTTTTGCTACTCGTAAAGAATGCAAAGTTTCTTTGCGGTATGCGTTGAAATTGTATTTTTTCATATTGTTAAGGGCATTTCTATAAATTGCTTTGTAGAGATTTTGAGATTTATGCTTAGTAGATTTTTGTGCGGAAGGAGAGAACATAGCGAGCTCTGTGACCGACTGATTATTTCTCTTTTATGCGGTCGAGGCAGAAGTCTTTTCTACCGCATTGTTTGCAATGAATACCTTCCCAGATGGAATCAAAGTGGCTCATTGCTGCGTCGATGAAGCCGAGTTCGTCGGTCAATATACCTGCTTCGAAATTACGATTGGCTGCGGATTTCATACCCATGCCTGCACCTGTGAGATTGGCGGAACCGATATATACGAGTTCGCTATCCATGACCACAATTTTCTTTTAATTTATTCTCTATTTCTTCGATTTTTTCAACGATAGTTTGTTTGTTTTTCTCATATTGATATGTTGTCTTCTCTTGCAAACATATGCCGTCTTTGATAGTGTTGTTTGATATTTCAAAACAGGTCTCCAATGCTGCCCTATCTTCTCCATATATATAATATGCAACCTGCTTATATTCATTAAAACATAGGTGTATTTTATATGTCTTTTCTTGAATCACTATTTCTTTGTATATCTCAACAATCCATCCCCAGTAATCCTTTAACTTACTGTTTATTTGCGCCTGTTGATTTTGATCACAATATTTAAACTGATAATCGCTGATAAGAGAAGGGATTATCTTGTGTCGTTCTGTATCTAGGACCAACTGGTCGTACCATTTGCTTGGTATCATAATGACATAGCTGCGATTGTTCTTTATGCAGAAAAAACCTCTTGAGGATTCTCTTTTAGCAACTTCGTCATAAATAGCACTCGAATTATCATCTTTGATAAGACGATGATATAACATATAGAAAGAATTATTTTCTTTAGGGCAGGAAGCTTTTTCTATAATGGTATGTAAATATTTATCAATAGTAGGAATGGATGTATTAAAATAATTGCAGAACATTGTCCTTACCTCTGAACATCTTGTAACAATGGATTTAAGATACTTGTCTTTTTTATCTGCGTTTTCTGTGAAATATCTATCCTGAAGTCCTGCTTTATCCCAATGGTTCAAACAACTCAACATGGCTCGAATCAATAAGTGCTTATTCTCTCGGTATCTTTTACTTATCCCTTTCTCATCAAATAGTTCTTTCATAACATTATATCTATGACGGAAATCCTCGCTAGAACCAGCATTAGGGGTAAAGAAGAAAGAGATGGAACCTTTAAAGAAAGGATGTTGTTCTGCTTCATTAAATACATTTTCCCATTTCTCATAAAAAAATCCATTATCATCAAACATCTCTTTTGCCTTCTCCTTTTCGTCCTTGAGTTGCTCGTTTCGAGACCTTTTTGTATCACTTTTGGCAAGGCTGTAATAGAAATTATTATCAGTCGCGCCTTGCAAATGAATAATCTCACTTAGCGCTTTGATAACACTAACTGCCGGTATATCACTCTCGATAGTAGTATTTTCAATGATATTATGTGCGACTCGTATCATTCGTTTATAGTTTTTCTTTACAATCTCGCAGTTGAAATCTTTTCCATCTGGTAAATTCTCTATAAACTCAGTTGTAGCGGCAAAGATTATTTTATCTTGCAATCGATACTTGTCTTTACTTAATACATCAAAATCGGATGTATTACCATAAGGGTCATTTTTTATACATGTATAAATAAACTCCCTATGAGTTAGGAATGTTTCTAATATTCTCTCAATAGCAGAAAATATAGGATATTTTGTAGATGGCAGACTATTATCTTTTTGGCTTTCTGCTACCAAGTTGAATAGTTCTACATAGTTACTCCACCCCTGAAGCTTTTTCTCAGCCTCGGGATTCTCACAATCATGTGTAAAAAAATAGGGTAATGCGTGCAACTTATTATCATCGAGATCTTTTAGTATTGCTGCCTTGGTAAAGAAATAGCGATTGAGAAAACGAAAATAGCGACTACCAATATCATAATTATTTATAAGAATCTCTTCATTAACTTCTTTAGAATCGTTTATAGTAGGATTTTGCCAAAAAATATCTATCCATTTTGCATCAATTTTTGATATAAAATCAAGCCAATATGGGCTTTCCCCATTTTCAGGTTTATCTCCACCATATATCGCACCTGGATACTTCTTCATATAACGTACAATTGAAGCTTTGAAATTCTCAAAAGGAATTAGTGATAAACCGCGAGAATTCATCTTAATATATAACTCGTCGTTCATGTCAAAGTTTTCAAGCAAAAGCACATAAAACTGTAAGCGTTTCAAGTTGTTAGTAAGATGAGGTTGTTCAATACTATTATATCTTGAGTGAATCTCATCAAGCATATTTAACATAGAACAAATGGTTGGGTCGCAATTGTAATCATCTGTAAACCACTTATTTGATTTCAAAACATTTGATGGTTTTTTCTCTTTAAAAGAAAACGTCTTTTGTGTAATATTTGTCAGGAAATTAGCAGATGTATCGCGGGTTTCATAAGTAAAACGACCTAAAAAGTCTGGCATTTGTTCTGCTTCTCTATTATAAATATACCAGTATAACAAGAATAGTGTTGTTGTACGCTGTTGTCCATCAAGAAGTTCAAAACCATCTTTTTCTCCAGTAATAAGAGATTGTCTTGATCCGAAAAGAAAACTTAATTCCAGTGGTGTGTTCTTGTTAGAAATTAGCACTGAAAAAATGTCATCTAGAAAATCTGTTCTAATGTCGCTTTCTGCTTTTCGTCCTTGAGCATAAGAACGTTGAATCTTAGGTATGAAAATATTGGAAATTTTGATTGGTTCTTTCTGTCCATCAACAGTAATCCCTTTGGTTAGGATTTCTTCAAATGTATGGAATTTTGTTGTTTTCATAATTGTTAGATTAACTAGTGATTATTTCAATTTTGATCTTTATCTGCAAACTCACTCTTAAAATCATTAATCTCTTTCAATAAATATGCATGGTAAGCCTTCTTGTCTTCGTGACTCCACTTCCAATCAACATGCGATGCTCCAGGAATAACTTTATTGAAAATATTTTGGGTACATATAGGTACGAACACTCCCGAACGAATTCTCTCCCGAAGAATCTCTTTCTTCAACGCAAAAATTTTGTTCTTGTAGGAACGGTTTGTGCCGCTATCTAGTAGTGTTAAATTACCTATCCAATTTTTTCTCTCTTTCGAGTTGTCCTCTCCAATAATGTCATACACTCGATTGACCATTGCATTGAGAATCTCTTTTTTCTCTTCTTCCCCTACACTTTCTAAGTTTTTCTGCAGTTCAGAATAAAACTCGTCATTCTGCAGTTCCTTGCCAAGTGCTTCTTCTGCGCCCGACAACCAATCTTGTTGTTCCTTGGGTTTACTGAGAGAGTTTGTTGTTGCAGAATCAATGTGTTCTATGTCCCATCCGAAGACATCAAGTGCCTCAAATGGGAAACGATAAATATGGCTAATGACATCTCGTGCTCCACGCATAAGGTCAGACCTTTTTTTCTCATTATCTTCTTTGTCTATCTCTGACAAAGCGCAATCTATAGTCTTGTTCATTTCTCTGATATTAATGAATCGAAGAAGGTCTGGTATCTTTGCTTTGTCCTTAGAGTTGTCATAGAATAAGTGGATATATTCTTCATCTTCTCTAATATCAAGTTCTGCATTGCCTTTTCTACTAGTGGTAATCGAATCAATAATTTCGTTTTTTATCTCTTTGTTGAGTTCATCTATAAAATCATTATGCGTGTTGATGCTATCACGATTGTAAATGTCGGAAATTTTCTTAATTGAGTATCCATGTTTTACAAGGAGACCAACAAGATTGTATATTTTAGGATTGTAGAACCAATTCTGTAACATACGGAAGCAGTCCATTACTTGTTTCCAGAGACTTTCAACAGAACCAACAATGACTGATCCTTCTGTAGTCTTATTCTTTTTTGTAAGATGGCGATAATAATACCTAAATAGATAATCACCTTCTTGAGAAATACCCGCAGTTTTAGTGTCGTCGTTATCAAATATATATTTGAAAATTATGATGATACGTCCATCCTCTAAAAAAATATCATTGCTTATAAAAGACCAAAAATCATTCCTATGAAGAGTATTTTCTATCAATTCCCAATCTTTTGCAATACTCAACTGCTTTAAATTGCGGATATCATTTTCAAAGTTGCTTCTCAGCATGAAAAGCGCGCGTATTTTCTCCGTATCAGTAAGCCCTATTTTACCTTTGTTTTCGGCAAGGAATTCTTTAATTGCATCTTTGGTGGTATTAATTTCGTACCATATAAATTGAATGCTACCAAGTTGTTCTTCATCATTACCATTTAGAAGATCAAATAACTTCTGTGTTACATTGTGAATATTATATTCTACACCATACAAACAACATAAAGCCTCTGCACAATCAGGGTCATTTTCTTGTTTGCCCTCAAGCCAACATTTCATATAGTACAATGCATTTGATATATGAGCCATGTCAATGTCTCTGATTTCTTGGTATGTTAGGTTGTTAAATCCCGTTTTTTCAAGTAAAAGAAAATCATTTTGTCTAGTTTCATAAAAAATATGGTATAGTTTTTTGTTTCCAAGATCTTGCGCAATAGCGTCCATATCTCGATATCTGTTTGCTAAGAATCTATACAACAAAAATATTGTTGTTAATCTTTGCTGACCATCAATAACCTCATAAGCGTCACGATTTTCTCCATCTATACAAAAAGTACCTTTTCTAACAATCAGTGGCTGTAGGCTATAAAATGATCCAGGTTTTTTGTTCTCCTTGAGAGCATATTCTAGCAAATCATTGCATAAATCATACACCTGCTGTTTAGACCATCGATATCCTCTCTGATACGATGGTATAAAAAAATAGCGATCGTCAAGTAACTCATTTACTTTTACTTGTTTAATAACATTACACTTGCTAGACATATTTTCCATATTATCTTTATTTTGAATCTATCGTAGTATTATAATAGTTTTTTTCTATTTTGTCGTATATGTAAACATTTATGTTATTTCTCTGAATAGCACCTTTATGGCGGTGGAAAGCATGTTCGGGAATAGCCATCTCGCTTCGCCAAAGCGCTTGCAAAGGTACAACAAAATTTGCGCATTTGCAAATTTTAAGTGGAAAATATTTTAGGAGTTTTAAAAGTTTTAAGGGTGAGTCTTGTTTATCGGATGTGGCAAAGGTGCTACTGTTTTTGAGGTAAGGGCGGGCTGCGGATCGCTTAATCGTTATTCATACGGTATGAATAGGATAATCTATCGTTTATCTATCGTGTATCTATCGTAATTGATAGCGAGATGATAGCGGAGGAACAGGTTAGTTCTCACTAACCCGTTCGCCCCTCTCGTTGATAAGATAGCTTTCTCCGTCCTTGCTTACTGCGATGGCTGCGAGCCCTTGCTCGTTGCTAATACTCATCGAATCGTATTCCATCGGCAGGATCATGTTGCCTCGATTATCCGCGAGTCCGTACTTATAGTTCTTCTTGATTATCAGTATGTTGTATTTCTTTCTTGGTCTGATACTTTGGTATTCCATTGGCAATACTACCTCGCCATTGGTTCGGATTGCTCCTTCATGGGCTTCTTTGCTTTCGGGGGTGGTTTCACGCACGATGATCACATCACGGAGGTTGCTGTGCATCACATGGGAGTATTTGGGCGCTACGATTACTTGGCCTTGTGCGGTCATGATGCCAAACTTTCCTTCTTCGTAGAACGCTATGCTGTCTGGCGTGCACCAGTAGAAGAGCCAATCGGGGTAGCAGTTGCTGCGGTAGTGTTCTTGGTAGCGGGTTTGCACGATGATTTGTTCGTTAGGGTTGATGATTGCCAGTCCAATCTCGTTGCGGATGATTGCGTATTCCTCTGCGGTGGCTGGTCGGAGGTAGTTGTACTGCTTGCTCAGCGGGTTGCCGTCCTTGTCGATTTGGTAGTATTTGCCGTCTTTGGCTACGATTATCATGTCGGAGCGCTCATTGACTGCTTCGCGGACTACTTCGTCGTACTCCATTGGGAGGTGTTGGTTGCCCTTGGCATCGATGGCTCCCCACTTGCCTGCTTGGTTTTGTACCCAGTAGTAGCCTTGTTTGACCATAAGTGTTTGGTACTGTGGGAGGATGATGGTGTTGTAGTCTGCGTCGCATACGCCCCAGAGTTGGCCTTCGCGGTAAACGATGTCGGTGCCTAATCCTGGATACTGGATGCATTTCTCGATGATTTGTCCTGTGCGTGCGTCAATCTGCTGTAGTTGGAAGTGTGGTTGGATAGTCATGATCTCGAAGATTGTTCCCCAGCTGTGTGTGATGTGCTGGTGCTTGTCGGTTGGGCCGTATATCACATTGCCTTGACGGTCTGCGATACCTTGCTCGCCTGTAGTGGTTGTAAACACGGTGTAGTCACCATTGAATGCACGCATTTGTGCTAAGTTTGGAATTTGTTTCATCATATTGATTTAATTTTAGATGTGAATATTTTTCTTTATTTGTCGCCCCAAGGTAAACAAACCCTCCTGAAACGCCAAAATGGATTTTATGGATATTTTTGGTCGTTCCTTACGCGCGCGCGTATATATTAAGCGGTCCCTCCGGGGGTCATTAGGAGGAAATTAAACCCGCGCGAAACGCCAAAATGAATTAATATTGTGCTCGTTTCCATTTTCACGGCGCAAAAGTACAACACATACTTGCCAAATTATGACATGTATTAAGAGAGAAATAAAATGTATGCAAAATATTTTTGTAGATGTTGCGTTTCTAGAAAATAACAGAGATTTAGGTGAAGTGAGCACTCTTAACAAAACGCACTTTGGGGTCACGAAGAGTCTCTCGGTAGATACAGCCAATGTAAAGAAGAATAGAATCTTAAATATAGGTATAAACTATGAGTGATAAGTGATACACTACTTTGTCACTTCCCAGTGACCTGTTTTGGCAGAGCCAATCCATAGAATAAGGTTTTTGTTTCTCAGAATTAATAAGTCGCGTTGTATGGTCTTACGATTGAGTTGTAATTGTTCAGCTAACAACTTCGTATTTACTGCGACATTGCTTTTAATAGTACTATATATAACAACCTGTCTTTCAGTTAGTTGTTCTGCGACATTTACTGCGACATTTTCTCCCAAGTTTGGCTGCACTTTCCATTCTTCAGTAGGATGGATATGCAAATAGCGATTGCGCAAGTCCCATTGGTCGCCCAACAATAGGTTACGGAAGAAACGCTCTAGATAAACAGGCGTATAGTCGATACCTTCTTTTGCATTGCGATAGTTGGCACGAACCAAAGCATTGCGGAAATACCACGAGTGCTGAGCGAACATATCATTCTCTACTGTATAACCCAAATCACGCAAATAAAGGATAGCAAAGACCGCCGTAGTGCGCGTGTTGCCCTCGCCAAAAGCATGTATCTGCCATATATCCGACACAAAATGAGCAATATGCTTAATGAGTTGATCTGTCGTCAGTCCTTTGTAGATAAACTGGCGCTCCTGCTCAATATCATAGTCTAATGCTCGGTGCAAATCCTCCCAGTTGAGATAATGCACGGTATCGCCGTCTAAAATCCATTCTTTTTTGGTAATATCATAGTCGCGCACCTTGCCTGCGTGTTTGAAGATCCCTTCAAAAATGCGGCGATGTAACGAGACATAGCCCTTGGCACTCAAATCGAAAGTCTTAGAAGAAAGAATCTTGGTGATATTCGCCGACACTTGGTCTGCCTCTTGTCTATCATCATCACCCTCCTCGCGCGTGTGCTTGGATTGATAGTAGGTCTTAATCAACTGACGCGCCTCATCAATATCAATCTCTCCCTCAATATGCTTGAGAGCCGTTTCTCTTAGATATTCAGACGTTTGCAAGCCGTCAACGGCTTGCAAACCTATAGCAGTTCGCCAAATACTTGCCTTCTCTCTCTTATCAGGCTCACCCTGGCGAATATACGCATCAAAATCTAAATATCCTTCTTTCATTTGTTATTTATTACAACGCCTCCAAGATGCGTTTTAGCCACTCCCAGCATTTGCCCGTAGAAGCAATGCTTAGGCGCTCTTGTGGAGAGTGGACACCGAACATTTGTGGACCGATGGACACCATATCCAAGTATGGATACTTCTCCAAGAATAGACCGCATTCCAAGCCCGCATGGATAGCCAATACCTTTGGCTCCGCAGCAAAGAGGTCTTGATATGCTTTCTTTGTCACTTCCAACAATGGCGATTGTGGATTAGGTGCCCAACCCGGATAACCATCACCATGAGTTACCTCGTCGCAAGCCAATGCTAAAGCGCACTCTACCATCTGCTTAATATCGTGCTTCTTGCTCTCAATAGAAGAGCGTTGGCTGGTATTGATCTCAACAAACGCACCCTTCTCGTCCTCGCGCATCTTCACGCTGGCGAGGTTCGTGCTGGTTTCTACCAATCCTGGCATGGTCTTCGACATAGCCGTCATACCGTGAGGACAAGCATAGAGGGCTTGGATGAGCACCTTGGCTTTGTCGGCAGGAATAAACAACGCAGGCATATCGGTTGTCTCCAGATGCATGAAGAAGTCCTTCTCAACATCGCCTATTTCTGCTTCTATAGTAGCGATATAATGGTTGAGCATTACGCGGATATCCTCTTTATACGCCATAGGGATAGCAATCACCGCCTCTGCCTCACGCGCAATCGCATTGCGAAGGTTGCCGCCATTGATAGATGCTAATTGCATATCAGTAGCCTGCATCACTTGGTAGAGGAAGCGAACAAGAATCTTGTTGGCATTACCACGACCCTTGTTGATATCATCGCCTGAGTGACCACCCATGAGACCGCCGACTTTGAGGTGAATTGCGAGTTGGCTATTGGGCGATAAGGCGAGAGGCGAGTAATGCATTTTAGCGAGGGTGTCGATACCGCCTGCGCAGCCGATGAAGACTTGACCATCGTCCTCTGAATCGAGGTTGATGAGTTGTTTGCCATTGAGGCAGCCGTCTTGGAGGCGGAAAGCACCTGTGAGACCAGTCTCCTCGTCCACCGTAAAGAGGCACTCCAATGCAGGGTGCTTCAAGGTGTCGGAAGTGATAGCCGCCAACATCAATGCCATACCGATGCCGTTGTCTGCGCCAAGGGTTGTGCCCTGAGCTTTGATAAAATCGCCATCAATATAGGTGTGGATAGGGTCGTTGTCAAAATCATGCACGGTGTCGTTGTTCTTCTCGCAAACCATATCCATATGCGCTTGCAGAATCACGCCTGGTTTGTGTTCGTAGCCAGGGGTAGCAGGTTTGCGCATGATGATATTGCCTGCTTTGTCAACGGTATGTTCGAGGTTATGCTTTACGGCAAATGCCTTGAGCCATTCGATAATCTTGCCTTCGCGCTTGGATGGGCGAGGCACTTGGGTAATCTCGTGGAAGATAGAGAAAACCTCCTTTGGTTGCAATTCCTTTATCATATTTATTAGATGTTAGACCGCTGCGCTGTTAGACCGCCAACGGCTGTTAGATGTTAGACAATAGGGTTATTCGTGAGCAATGTGCTCGTGTATATCCTCGAGAAATGAGGTTGGGTAAGGTGTGCGGTTGGGCATCTCGGGACTGCCATAGGCATTGCGCAAGAATTGACCATTCTCTTCTTTGCGTTGCTGGCCGTCAAGGAACTTGACAAATAGATAGATACCCAAGTCTTTCCATGCCGCGGTGGACTCCTGCGCTTGGGAAACGGAATACTTAGTCAAGAATGCTGCCGCCTGCGTAGCATCCATATTAGCCACTTGTGCGTCAATAGCCTCTACTTGGCTATTGAACTTATCCTCCCATGCACTTTGCACCTTCTTGATGTCAGGCATCATAGCTGAATACTTGGTATATGCCCAGTTGGCTACGATATTATAGGTCCACCAAGCTGATGTAGGCGAGTAGTTATACATATCGCCATTACCCTCCTTGAAACACTCTGGCACCTCATTGATGGTGCTATACATAGGCACATATACGGTAGAAGCCGCATCGTCCACACCAAACCATAAGATACCGCCTGCCTTAGCAGCCTCGTAACCACGCATTTGCGCTACGAACGACCATGCTGTTTGTTGGGTAGCGATAGGGCGCTCAAACCAATATTGCACAGAATCCAATTGGAAGCCCAGTGAGCCATAGCGCAGTTTGCTGTTCCATGGTCCCGCATCAGGTCCTTGGGTGATGTCAAGTGGTGTGCCCTCGTATTGGTCGCGCATGCAGTCTTTGAGTTCCTGTGCGCTCACCTTGTGGTTGGGCTTGATATAGAGTGGCATACGCTCGCCAGCATACTCGCCCCCCGTCTCTACGAATGTTTTGCCAGAAGCGAAGTCAAAATACTTGTCCATATCGTTGGAGAACTTACGGAAGAATGACCATACGCGTGCTTCGCACACATACAAACCAGAGAAGTCGTATGGCGCATATGCCTCTTGGAAATTGAAGTCCTCGTCTTTTTTACCCGTGTAGTAACCTTGTTTGCGCGCAAACTTCACCACATCCTTGCTCCACATCCAATTCTCTTTGTCTTTGAAGTTGATGGTGGTAAAGCGTGCTTGGTTGGCGTGCGCTGCGATGCAGTCGTCTGGCACACGAGTAGCGACCCAGACAGCTCCTTTCTCCACTTTACCTTTGCCTATGAGTTCCATTAGCCATACCTCGTTAGGGTCTGCGATAGAGAAAGTCTCGCCGCTGCTGGCATAGCCGTACTCAGCTACGAGGTCGGTCATACATTTGATTGCCTCACGAGCGGTCTTGCAACGCTCGAGGGCGATATAGATGAGGGATCCATAGTCGATACCCTCGCCTATCTCCAGTTCAGGGCGACCACCCCAAGTGGTCTCGCCGATGGTGAGTTGGTGCTCGTTCATATTGCCCACTACTTTGTAGGTGTGAGCTACTTGTGGAATGGTGCAGAGTGGTTTGCCCGTATCCCAATCTTTGACTTCGCGCACAGCACCCTCTGGATAATCCGCTGCGGGACTATAGTGCAAGAAACCATAGAAAGAATAGCTATCTGCTGCATACGAGATCATCGTACTGCCGTCCACAGAAGCATCTTTACCAACCAAGAAATTGGTGCAGGCCAAACCTGCCACCCATGCGCTACAGAGCGCTAATATCAAATAAAACTTTTTCATATTCCTAACCATGAAACTATAGATTTTTATTATACGCTGCCACAATATGTTGTACGAGGTGGTGGCGAACAATATCTTTTTGTGTAAACTCGACCATAGCAATGCCGCGAATATCTTGTAATCGCTCAATCGCATCGTTGAGTCCAGACTTTTGGCTGGCAGGCAAGTCAATCTGCGTAAGGTCGCCCGTGATAATCATCTTGCCATGTACACCCAAACGCGTAAGGAACATTTTGAGTTGCGCCGTAGTGGTATTCTGCGCCTCATCTAATATAACGATAGCGTCAGCGAGTGTTCGTCCGCGCATGAATGCCAATGGGGCAATCTGTATCACACCGCGCTCCATGTATTCGTTGAGCTTAGCCCCAGGAAGCATGTCTTGCAAAGCATCATACAATGGTTGCAGGTAGGGGTCAATCTTCTCCTTCATATCGCCTGGGAGGAAGCCCAGTTTCTCGCCTGCTTCTACAGCAGGGCGTGATAGAATGATACGCTTGACTTCGCGGTTCTTCAAGGCGCGTACAGCTAAGGCGATAGCCGTGTAAGTCTTTCCGCTACCCGCAGGACCAATGGCAAAGAGCAGGTCGTTTTCGTCGTAAGCATCCACGAGGCGCTGCTGATTGGCACTGCGCGCCACGATGGACTTGCCATTAACGCCATGCAGAATCAGGTTGTCCTGCAAGAACTCGCTGGGTTGTTCGCCATGCAATAGTTGCAGAATCTGTTGCTCGCTAAGGGTGTTATTTTTAATGCAGAACGCTTCGCATTTGCGCAGATTCTGCTCAAAGCGCGTTATAGCAGGCTCCGAACCAATAACCTTCACCTGATACCCACGCGCTACTACCCGCACATCTGGGTGCTGGTTCTTCAAGCAAATGATATTGATGTTATTTGCTCCGTAAAAGGTGGCTGTATCAAGTGCGTCGTTTAGTTCAATGATTGCTTCCATGTAGTGAAATCTGATTTTAGAAATCTATTGCTATTATGCCTTTTTATCTTGCTTTATCAAGCAAAGCATTCCGACAAAAGTAAGCAGTGCATTGAGAATCAGACGCTCGTGCGAGAAGACATAGCCACTGAACCATACGGTGGAGTTGACATCAATCACCCATGTGATGACAGGAGCAAGAATTACAATCAATGGAATCCAGCGATCGCGTACTTGTCGTTTGGTGAAGATACCAAAACAGAACATACCCAACAATGGGCCATAGGTATAACTTGCAACTTTATATACGGTTTGAATCACTGAATCATCGTTCAACAGGTGGATGACATAGATACAAGCGGCCATCAGTATCGCCATACCTATATGCACAATGGTGCGTACTTTGGTGAGGTTGTCGGCTTTCTCCTTGTTGAGAATATCCACCGTGAAGGAGGTGGTCAGGGCAGTGAGGGCACCACCTGCTGCGGAATATGCCGCAGCAATAAAACCGACAATAAAGAGGATACCCACAATCACAGGGAAGTAGTTGCCCGTAGCCAAGAATGGGAATACCTCGTCGCCTTTAAGGTTGGCTACTTCGGCAACACCCGTTTGAGCGGCATATGTATAGAGCAAATAACCCAAGAAGAGGAAGAGACCAATCACTACGATTTGCATGAGTGCACCCACGATGAGGTTCTTTTGGCTTTCGCGTGGGTTCTTGCATGAGAGTGTTCGCTGCATGAGGTCTTGGTCAAGACCCGTAGTAGCAATCACGAGGAAGACACCCGCAAGGAATTGCTTCCAGAAATAGTTGCCACTCTTAGGGTCGTCGAAGAAGAATGTGCGGGTCATATCGCTTGCTCCCCACCCCTCGATATTCACGCCTGCGCGCAGCACGAAGTAGATACAGAGTGCGACCGATAGGATAAGACAGCAGGTCTTGAGTAGGTCGGTCCAGATGAGCGATTTAACGCCCCCCTTGAAGGTGCAGAGGTACACGATGAGTACGGTGATGATGGCATTTGCCCAGAATGGGACTGGAACAGCCAAACGGTCGAATACCAGCAACTGAAGCACCTCGCTCACGACAAACAATCGCACACTGGCACCGAGCATCTTGCTGACAAAGAAGAGCCAAGCACCTGACTTGTAGGTATTCATGCCAAAACGCTGTTGGAGGTATTGGTAGATAGATGTGAGATTGAGTTTGTAGTATAATGGAATGAGGACATATGCAATTAGGAACTGACCTACGGTAAAACCGAGAACCATTTGCATATATGCCCAGCCCGAAGTGGCTACCATGCCGGGTACACTCACGAAAGTGACACCTGAGATAGCAGCACCAATGGTGGACATTGCTACCAGCAGCCAGTTGCTGCTACGGTTGCCAGAAAAGAAACCAGCATTGTCTGCCTTGCGACCTGCAAGGTAGGAAATGAAGAACAGCAATGCAAAATAGCACGCTATGACGATAAGGATTGTTAGTGGGTTCATATATTTTTTAGAAGTTAGATATTAGACCGCTGCGCTGTTGGACCGCCTACGGCTGTTAGATAAAATTATTCCTCGTAGAGAAGATAAGGGCGGCGTTGGTGTTTGAAGTTAGCCACATCTTCTTGCCAGCAGGCACGAATTTCTTCTTCGCTCTTGCCTTGGTTGATCATCTTGCGGATGTAATCTACGCCTACTAAGTACTCAAAGAAAGGACGGAAGAAATAGTTGTCCATGTGCAAATGCTCGTATGCGTCCAATAGATAACGCAATGAGAAGCCCACTTGGCGTGCTTCTTCTTCGGTGATACCACTGAGGTCCACGCCATCGCAGATGCGACCTTTTTGGGTAGATTGGTTGGGCGTGAAAGTGATAGCAGGTCCATACACACTTGGCTCTGTGCGAGGCGCATTGAAGTTAGGGTGACCATAGCACAAGAAAGGCTTATCTGTACCTCGTCCTAAAGAGACGGGTGTTGCTTCAAACAAGCACACGGCAGGATAGAGATAGATGGAAAGCATGTTGCGCAGGTTGGGTGAAGGCGCTACGGGCAGACGGTAGAGGGTCTGGTGGGTGTAGTTCTTGCAAGGGATGACTGTGAGATCTACTTGTAGTGAGTCGTAGAGCCAATATTCGCCATTGATCATCAGTGCGAGTTCGCCCAAGGTCATACCATGGACTACGGGTATAGGCAATGCGCCTACGCCTGATTTGTGCTTCATATCAAGGATTGGACCGTCCACATAGTAACCATTGGGATTTGGTCGGTCGAAAACAAGGAATTGTTTCCCCTCGTGGGCGCATGCATCCATGAGGCGGAACATGGTAATATAGTAAGTGTAGAAGCGAAGTCCTACATCTTGAATGTCGGTGATAAGGATGTCAAAGGTAGCCATAGCCTCTTTGGAGGGGCGATAACTTTTGCCATCGTAGAGAGAAAGAATAGGTATACCCGTCTTTTCGTCCACGCTACTAGCCACATGTTCGCCTTCGCGTGCAGTGCCTCGAAAGCCATGTTCTGGTGAGAAAATGGCAGTGACTTCCACACCATGCTTGAGCAATAGGTCGAGGGTGTGCATGGTGTCTTTGCCCTGAATGACAATACCCGTGTGATTACTCAATAGGGCTACTCGTTTGCCTTTGAGCAAAGGGAGATATTCTTTGGTTTGCTCTGCACCTAATACAACGCGTGAAGCATGGATATTAAGCGCAAGAAAGAGAACGGTAAGAATACTTAAAACGCGTTTCATAAATAGAAAAATTTAGGGAAGTATATACTACTTATTGAGACTTTAAACTCCTACTCGCTTCGCTCGAGAAATCTAAATAAATCTCATTACTCACTATCGTTCGTCAATGTTCTCCGAAATCTATTGCCACCGCTCTTCGTTTTGGGAGCAACCAAAACTCATCACTAAATCTTCAGTAAATATGGCGATAAGCAATACAAGTGTCAACTAATATATAAAATCCAACAATTATAAGTCTTTAATTAGACGGACGGCATTGCCTCCGCTTCGTAAATCGTAGCCAACGCCTGCGCCATCGCACATAAATAGGAAATAGCTGGCAAAACGCGGACCATATGCTGCATGTGGCGACGCAGTCCAATATAAACCACCTAATTGCATGTATGCTAATGAGGAGCCTAAACGGAAGCCAGCGCAAGGCAGAAAGACAGCCCCTGCAGACTGCATCAAATTCCATTGCTCCTCAGTAAAAGACTGGTGTTCGGCAAAAGCGGTATAGCTATACTCTTGGGATGAGTAGCCGCTCTTGAAGGTAATTCCCTCTGGAGCGACCCAATTATCAGGCAATAGAATGATACCATTTGTACCATTAACGGCACCGATGCCAATGAGTTGTTTGGCATTTTTGCGCGAAGCTCGCAGGTACTCCCACTCGTTAGCGGTGAGTGTACGCCATGTATTGCCATCGTCTATAGCCGTACCCCAATCTACAAAATTGCCCGCAAAAAGGTCGTTATTGTCTTCTAAAGTCACGCCCCAAGCGGTAGATGGATCGGTGTCGGTGCTCCACGCAAAGAGGTCGATGGTGTCGGCAAAAGTTGAACCAGCCATGTTGCGTGTGCCGATGTAATCGTATTGATTAGCGGCAAAGAGCCAAGTATCGGATGCAGGAATGTATTGCAAGTTTCCGGGAGCAAAAGCAACTTTCTTGTTGCTTGCTATAGAAAACTCTCCCACTACAGGTTCTACAATCGCTTCGAAAGTAATACTGTCTATTTGTTCTACATGGTATTCTACGCATATGCTATCCTGCCACAATTTGATAATATGTTGTACTTTCTGAGCAGGAAGAGTCCATGGTATAATACCAAATAATACTATAAAAGGAATATATTTCTTCATCTGATTTGGCTTTAATCATAATATAGAGGCTGCGTAGTTGCAGCCTCTATATATACATGTTAGTTCGAATTATTATTTAGCTGCAGAGAACTCCAAGATAGTAAAACCAGCACCAGTAGCAGCTGCATATACCAACAACTTACCATCTACAACGGCGGCATTACATTGAGCTGCACAAGCAGCAACAGTTCTTCTTGTTTCAGCATCTACATTGGCGATATCCAATGAGTAGTGGAAATCAGGTTCCCAAACACCATCTTCGTCTTCCCAAAGGGTATTAGACAAATCTTGTAAACCTTGTTCTATACTTACTTGAGCACCGCTTGTGATGTCAATCATGTAAAGAGCAGGACCAACACCAAGACGCTTGGTATTGTTATATGGAGAAGCAAAGATGAGGTAGTAACCGCTGTTATATTTCACCACATGAGGATCCACACCAGTTTGAGGTTTCAAGCCAGATGCTGTAGATTGGAAGAAGATATCCGTTAATCTTTGACCTTCTTTATTGATTAACCATGTTGATGCCATATAGTGGCTTGTCAATAAGTAACGATCATTATCTACTTGATTTACATAGCCATAATAAGGGAATGGTTCTTCCAAAATAATCTCAGTAGGATTAGATAATTCGTTGAAATTAGCCACATCTACACGGTACATACGCTCTGCAGAACCTTCTTGTCCACAGAAGAAAGCATAACCATTACCATTTTCATCCACATTGACAGAAATATTATCACCCAAACGAACGACAGCTTTAATGGTGTCGCCATATTCATCTATTCCTAAAACACCATTCCATGACCAAACATCAGGTGTAGCAGTAGCAGATGCATAGTGATATACTTTCAAATCTTCACCATTACCCAAATTGGTAGATAAGTTGCATATATAAATATGTCCATGACTTAAGCAGCCAGAACTTACCACATGGGTACCGCCCTCTATGCCTTCTTGGTTAAGTTCAATTTTGTTAATACTACCTGCCAACAAATCGCTCACTTTCAACAGGTGATGAGTTGGGGTTGTTGCATCAGCACGAGAAACAACAAGAACATACTCACCATCAAAATCAGAACCACGAGTGTTTTCAGCAGAAAAGTCGCTATATGTATTTCCTGAAGTCATAGAAAAATCATGAATAATAGGAGCGGATAAATCAGCACCTGGCGTAGGAGCAGCATCAAATGTAAGATTATAAGTGGTTTTTCTTCCCATAAATTCAACTACTAATTGACCTGGATTATCCTTTGTAATTTTATCGTTTGTCATAGTTGTGAATTTATAAGTAGCGCGAGTAGGATATAACTTGATACGACCAAAAGTAGCTTCGCTCTCTTCTAACATATTCAATGCTACAGATTCATCAAAAATACCAGCAGTAACTTCTTCACCATTTGCTTTTTTCATTACCAATTCAGCCAACTTTGGGTCTGTAGTAGGATCAGTAAGGTTAATCGTTACAGTATATTCTTGAGAAACGGCACCATTAACGACTTTAATGGTACTAACCAATTGTTTTCCGTCTTCGGAAGCACCAGAAGTAAAATCATATTGTTTTTTCTCCAGACTTGCACCCAATGAATACTTACCATCAAATTGCAATGCCTCTACTGGGGTTTCAGCAGGTACAGCATCAAATAGTACCGTATAAGCAGTATTGTCCACAGTACCCACACATGTGGTGTTCTTGATAGAAATACTCTTAATGAGAGCCTCACCAGCTTGTTCCTCTTGGTTTTTACAACCCACCATCAGCATACTAAAAATAGCCATGCCGATTAAAAATAAATTCTTTTTCATGATTAATTAATGTTATTAAAATGTTTATAAAGTTTGATAAATATTATCTATTACCATCCCCACTCTGTATTTTGTGACAAAGTATATCCTTTAGACTTATACAATGTGATTTGTCCAGAAGGAATAGGATTGATGTAATTGCGCTTGATTGGACGATTGCGTTTTCCTAATGTATTACGCAAAATATATCCTTCATTCGTAACAGTATCGTTAGTCATAGGATCAATCTTGCCTGCAATTACAATTTCAGCAGCTTTACTTTTGTAATCACTTGCACGAATGTATGCACCATATCGAATATCAGGGTTACAGCCATTCCATAGGTAATCCAATTTGCACCAACGCTTGAGGTCGTTGAGGCGGAATCCTTCCAAGCAAAGTTCTACGCGGCGCTCGCGACGGATTTCCCAAAGCAGAGCTGGAGTCTCACCACCATCTGCAATTTGCTCCATTTGCAAGCGTTTTGGATCATCGAATGTTACTCCATTGATAGCAGGTTGATCGCCTGCCATTTGCAATGCAGGTAGGTTCACATCAGCACGCGCACGAATAAGATTGATAGATTTATCCAAATCTGCTTGTGCGAATGTAGCGCCAGTGAGCAGATGTAACTCATATGCAGCTTCTGCATAGTTGAGCAATACTTCTGCATAGCGCAAGCATGGTGCATCTGTAGTATTTTTCTCTTTTGCCCATGTAGGATTCGTTTCACCAGCTTTGCTGTCATCCATAAACTTATTCCATGCGTATCCAGAAAGTGCATAATTAAATGGAGTAAGACTCTCACCTTTAATGCAGTAATGATCGCGAATACACATTGTTAGACGCGGATCACGATTTGCAAAAAATTCCTCACTGGTTTTAGCCACCCAATTCGTATTATTGTAATAGATAGGCAGACCATTTGCGTTAACAAAATCTTCAGCCAGCGACTTACTCAAACCAGCTTGCGCTTCGGTATAAGAATATGCTAATGTAGAATGCGCTAACAATCCATCTTCATATTGACGATACATGATAATCTCTGGATTGCTGCTCAAGTCTTCACTAACAAAAAGGCTTTTGTATGATGGTGCGATAGCATATTTCCCTGAGTTCATGACCATTTCCGCTGCCGCCTTTGCCATTGTGAGGCATTGCTCAGCCATATCAAGGTCAAGGTTGTGATACTTCAAGAAAGTTCCTTCACGAAGCATAAAACGGGAAGCCATAGCAGCCACGACATACTTGTTGATTTGTAAATTGCCATCATTGGCACGCACACTATCCATAGCATATTGGAAATCTGCCATAATGCAGGAGTCCACATATGTGCGTGGATCGCGATCTTTATAGAGATAATCATTATCACTCAATGAAGGAACTCGATCGTACCAAGGTACATCGCCATAGCGGAATACGAGATTGCTATAATAGCAAGCACGGAAGAAACGCGCTACACCACGCCAGTGGTTTTTAGCAGCAACTGTTGCATCAATGCGATCAATATTCTCTAATACATAATTCGCTTTTCGAATGTTCGTAAAGCTCCACGAACCATCTGCTTCTGGTACAACAAGAGGTGTAAGATCTTGTTGCTCAACATCTGAAGCGAAGTCATCGTTGGATGTTTGCCCCATTAAGAATTGACCGTGGGAAGCACCAGAACCATAGCCAGAGAATATTGAGGTATAAAAGCCATACATAAAAGTACGCGCTTGATCTTCATTCTTCCAGTACTCTGCATCCGTAAAATCATCATATGGAGGTTGATTAAGGAAATCTTCACACCCTACCATTGTGAACATCAGCAAGACTGTTAATGATAACAAAAATATCTTTTTCATATTTAATTCTGAATCAAATGGTTAAACAATTAAAGTGAAATTTGCAAACCGCAGCTAAGTTGGCGAGTAAATGGATAGATGCGTCCCCAACCCATGGCACCACCGTCACCCGCAGAAGTTTCGGTTTCAGGGTCAACAGGAAGATTACCTAAGTGGTCAATTTCGCATACATTCTCTGCACTGAAATAAATGCGGAATTTGTCGAAGTGCATTTTCTTCAACACTTTGTCAGGCAAACTATAACCAATCGTGATATTCTTCAAACGGAGATAACTCATATCCAAGAGATAGCGTGTTTGGCAGAGGAAGTTGAAGCCAGCCGCCGAATATTGTCCTGGTTGGTTGGTTTCTGCCAAGCGAGGATACCACGCATTGGTGTTTTCAGGAGTCCAATAGTCGGTTTGGTGAGCATAGTAAGTACCCTCCGAGAAGTTCCATCCAGGAATCATCATAGATCCAGTAGCCCAGTATTGGCGCGAACCTACACCTTGGAAGAAGATGTTGAAGTCAATACCTTTCCAATCCACACCAATTTTGAAGTTGTACTCATAGCGTGGCGTGGTATTACCGATACGGCTCCAGTCTCCATGGTTGTCCACGGTCTTTTCACCCCATGTGATTTCACCATTACCATCAAGATCCGTATATTTCACATCACCAGGACCATATTTGTATTTATATCCACTATTTTCAAAATAGGTTTGGGTAGCAATACCTGGCAGCAAGTTGCCTTCCTCGTCGAAGTCAGATTCTTGGAAGAGGCGATCGGTAGTAAAGCCCCAGATTTCACCAACAACTTTACCTTCGTAGTTGCTACCGTCGATGATAGAAGAAGTTTTGCGAGGGTGTTTTGTTACGATAGTAAGCGCGTCCGCCAAGTTAGCAGAAACGGTCAAACGGAGGCCATTGGAGAAACGATGGTGGTAATCAATACCCAATTCCCAACCATTGGTGGTCAATTGCGCAGCGTTTTCATAAGGAGCAGTTGCGCCAAAAGTACTTGGTACTTCTGTACCACCAACCACCATACCATCGTTGATGCGGCGATAGAGGTCGAGGGTTACACCTAAATCATCGTTGAAGAAGCGGGTGTCAAGACCTAAGTTGACGGTCTTAATGGTTTCCCAAGTGAATCCATCCGCCAATGCTGTTGGCATGGAGAATGTGAGTACATTGGTTTCTCCCATAATCCATCCACTATTAGATGATGCCATGATAGCGCGGAATCGGTTGTCGCCAATGTCTTGGTTACCGATAGAACCATACGAAGCACGAATCTTCATGAAACTCCAATAAGGGTTGAGTACCTCCCAGAAGTTCTCTTCGCTTGCAACCCATCCGATAGAACCAGAAGGGAAGAAGCCCCATTGTTGGTCGGTTGGGAAACGAGAAGAACCATCGAAGCGACCGTTCAACTCAATCAGATAACGGTTTTTGTATGAATAATTGGCGCGTGCGAAGAAACCCATGATTGCCCAAGAAGTGTGGCTACCATAGATAAACTTGTCACCAATAGCGAGTGAAATCTCAGGTTTGCTTTGATCAAGCAAGTCGCGAATTTCCGAGTTTACATAGTCCACTTCTTTGTATTCGATATTCATACCTGCGAATACGCTGAAATTGTGCGCATCGTTCCAAGTATGCTTGTAGCGAAGGACTGCATTACCTGCGTGGTAGTTGCGGTTATATTGGTATTTATCCACTTTGTTTCGTGAAGTGGCAGCCCAGTTTTCCACCAGAGCCATACTACCGCTCCAGAAATCCCATCCCCCGACAGTACCACCGCGTTGAGTGATACGCTGATTATCGAGGTTGTAGGTATAGTCGATATCCAATGTCAAATCAGGAATACCTAATACGAAGGTTGCTCCTACAGAGAAACGCATGTAATCCTTGATATTGCTATCCATATTTGCCGCTGCAGTTTCTGTCACTGAGTTACGGAAAGGTTTTCCTTCGTATGTACCATATGGCATGATTGTAGGCCAGCGATAGAGGTAATAGAGGGCATCGTAAGAAGATGTACCATAGTTGAATGGTGTCTCCAAATTTGTTCGTGTATAGAGTGCTTTGCTGCGCACTTTGAGCCAAGGCTTGATTTCGGTATCGGTAGAATAGTTAACCGAGAAGCGGTTGTATGAGTCTGGATTTACCTTGACTACACCCCCTTGTCCCATGTAACTGAGACCCATGTAGTAGTTGGTTTTGCCAGCTGTACCCGAGAAACTCATGTTGTGTTGTTGTGAGAATGAGAAATCTTTGATATACTCATCCGCAGCCTTCCAACTTCTCCAGAAGTGAGGTACACCCGATCTGATGACAAAGTCGCGTCCCTCAACCATTTCTGCACCGAGATCAGCATTACCAAATGCTTGTTCCCATTCTCGCATATACTCAATGTCTTCTGCATTCCATACGAGACCGCAAGAGTTGGTGAACAATGTTGTACCAGGAACTCGGCGATTGCGTGCTTCCAAAGCCATCTCTGCGCCGATGTATGATGTTGCGATTTCCGGTAATGCTGTAGGCGTAGCCCAAGAGAAGTTGTTGGAGTAGTTGACATTGAACTTCGACTCTACGCCGCTACCAGATTTGGTGGTGATGAGAATCACACCAAACGCAGCACGCGTACCATAGATACTTGAAGAAGCCGCATCTTTCAAGACAGAAATCTCTTTGATGTCGTCCGCGTTAATCATAGAGATGTCGCTGATTTCCACACCGTCCACAAGGATGAGTGGTTGGCTACCGCTCTCGTTGAGCAAAGTACCCACAGCACCACGGATACGGAACTTAGGCGAATCGCCAAGACGACCTGAAGAGTTGGTGACAGTAAGACCAGCCACAGCACCTTGCATACCTGTACCGACATTGGCAATAGGACGACCTTCAAGTTGGTCTTCCACGCTGATTGAACCAACCGCACCCGTCAAATTGGCTTTGCGTTGAGTGCCATAACCAACGACTACGACTTCGTCCAATGTGCGTGTATCTTCGCGCATGGTGACATTGATGGTAGTACGATTGTTGATTGTCTCCGTTACGGTAGTATAACCGATGTAGGAGAATTGCAATTGTGCGTTAGCAGCAGCCTCAATGGTATAATATCCATCGAAATCGGTAATGGTACCATTGGAAGTTCCCCCAACGACTACACTGACACCGATAAGAGGCTCACCTTGTGTATCCGTCACCTGACCCGTGACCACATTAGCATTGGCTACCAATACAGTAGCCAATGCGATGAATAGAAAAGCTAATCGTTTCATTTTATTACTTTCTTTCCGTTAATAATATACATTCCTTGAGGCAAGTTGCTCTCGTCTGTACCGAGGTATTGACCAGTAACGGTATAGATACCTGTCTTTAAGATAGGTTGTGCAGTTACATTCTCTACATCGGTAAAGATGATAGTGAGTTTGTCGGTATCAGGTGCAGCAACTACGCATGTGTAGTCGGTAGCAGGCAATGCCCAAGCAGCCACGCTACCAGCACCAGAAGCATAGATGTTACCTGCCACATCAAATACAATGTTCCAGCATGATTGACTAAAATTAGTACTTACGCGTCCAGCTTCTTCCAAAACAGGAACACCAGTAGCATCATACTTCACATTCCAGAGCAAGATACCGCCAGTGATAGCAGTAGCCATCATGGTCATATCTTGGTTGAAGCCCAAAGCGCCACGGGTACGACCACCAAGCAAACCTGCTGAATTGAAGTCCACTTTGCCCTCTTTGTTGATGTGGATCAAAGCAGGGATTTCTGCATTATCTGCAGCACGGTCTTGGCTAATCCACCAACCATATTTATCAGGTTGGATAAAGCTGTTACCATTTTGTTGCAAGAAGTCTGCATTGTCAAATACAAGTTTGCTTGGAGCTTGCTCCCATGGAGTATTGAGTTCGCCAATATTGTATTGATAGAGGCCCATAGGGTGTACGAGTCCAGGCATGTTGATATCCTCATCGAAAGTATAGATTACGCGATCAGCACCAGTACCTTCCACCCAAATATGGCTGATAGAACCGTGGATGTCTTTGCCATCAGCTGCGGTATAGATACCATCCGCAGCAGGTGTACCACCAAAGATAGGATTTAGTACGCTGGTGTTAGCAGGATCCATGATGTATGCGTTGTTTGGATATACATCTGCCCATTCGGAGATATACAACATATGGTCTGGACCTACGGTCACGCGGCATGGAGCACTAATGGCTACCGCCCACTTATCTGAAGTCACTTTCTCAATCATATCCATTGTAGCGTCATAGATATAGATAGCCTGTTTATCCCACATCTTCTCGGCACCAGGAGAATCTGCCACATACAACTGACCAAAGTGTGGCGAATTGTAGTCATTATCAATAGCCAAACCTTTAGAAGACCACATCTTCTCTGGCAGGTTGTCGATTGCGCAAAGTGGTTCATCATCCTTCAATGGCAAGCTGGTAGCTTGGAGAGCCCAATTATAGGTACCTGGCGCTACGCCATCCAAATTCACCTCTACACGGTGTGCACCTTTGGTTCGGTTCTCTGCATGGTTCATAGGAATAGTAGCAACCACCTTCTTGTTATCATCCAAGATTTGCAAAGACAAACCAGCAGCAGGCGCATTGAGGGTGTAAGTAATCATTACCTTGTTGTCTGTAGCCAATGCCGTAGAAGACATGCCAGATGTATATGCATTTAATCCTTCGGTACGAACACCTGTATCTACTCCTGGATCTGGTTTTTCTTCTTCCTTGCCAGTTACTCGTGGATACTTCTCACGATTGAGTGGTACGCGCGTTGTGTATGTGTTATTGATTTTTGGCATAGAGTAAACCATCAATCGCTCGTTGGTGTTAGAAACGATGTACAAGTTGCCCGCAGCATCGAAGTCCATACCCATAGTCACGACTTCGCCTTCGCCCCATTTGATGGTATGTTTCTCTGTCAATGTTGGTTTACCAGCGGCGTCGTATTCTACTTCCCAAACCTTTACCGTACCGTATTCGGTACCCAAAGCAACTAAGCTACCATCTGCATTAACCGCCATACCACCTTGTTGAATAGCGTCAACGCCGTTGTTGGAGATATTGAAGTCCACTTCGCCTCTTGCGTTCACATGGAGCAGACCTGGTTTTGCATAACTTGAGTTGTAGCGATATTGGCTCATGAAGAAACCTCCGTGTTGGTCGTATGCCAATTGTCCACTACCATTTTCCATGTATGAAGCAGCTGCATCATCATAAATAGTAGCGGTTGGAGTTTCTTTCCATGGCAAGGTATCTAATTTTCCAATGTTATATTGAAGAATATTACCACGCACAGTACCTTTCGAATTATCACGGTCATAGGTATAAAGTACTTCGTCTTTACCTAATCCAGTTATATAGCAGTGCATAATAGGATTAGTAATCATTTTTCTTGACGAAGTCATTATCTGTCCATTATCTTTAGAACGACGACCATCAAATAGTTGTATAAAAGTACCTTCTGGCTTGTCAGCCTCCATAATATATATACCCGCAGAAGTAAAGGAACTACTACATACGAACAAATCGCCATTAGGTGCTACCGCAGGACGCGACAATGCCCATTGATAGTTAGGGCTTGATTCGTTCTTACCCCACTCGATATTACCATGCCAAGCGTTAGCCCCTTGGTTGGTGATATCTTGGAAGTCGCTACTGAGAACGAAGACACCCATAGTAGAGTTACGGAATGATTCTGCTGTACCATACTCGCATTGTCCAGCTACAGAGTTAGTCACATAAACACGACCGAAGTATGGGCTGGCAGGTGTCTTATCCACAGCTACACCGCGAGGTGCATAGAATTGGAAGATTTCATCATCGTTGCTAATCTTCACTGGGAAAGCCACTGGTCGTGCTGTAGCGGTAATGCTATAGTAATCAAAAGCGGTTTTACCGAATGGGTTAGCTACTTTATGATGACCTTTCGTGAGTGCTCCAACGGATTTTGTATCAACGATTTCGTTGTTTTTCTCGATAGAGATTGTGACATCGGTAGCATCCTCGTTGAGACGGAAGATGAAGTTCTTGCCATCATAGTCCACCTCGCCTGCATAGATATTAGCTACCGCAGCAGAGAGTGTTTGATAGTGCTGCATGCCATAGCCGTCTGCCAAAGTCATAATATGGATTGTATAGCCGTCCACCCAAGACAATGTATGGATATTAGGCGCATCGGTAGGCACTGTAGCAGGATAGAAATCGCTTGCCACTTTTGCGTTATCAAGACCGTTAGTAACATCAAAGAGTTGGAATTGATTTGCATTATGGGTAGGATCTACCATATACGCGTGGCCTGCATAGCGGAAGAATGAAACACCTGATGCAGCACAAACAGTACCGAGTGGAGAGATGGTGAGTTGTTTACCCGTAAGGTCTTCCTTAGCGGTAGAAGTGGCAACTGTTGCTTTCTTGGTATCCTCATCATAGGATATTGTGTAAAGTTTCGTGCCGTCGCCAATATAATATTTGCTTTCCCAGCGTGCACCACTAACAGCAAACGAATTACTCTTGCCAGCTAATGTAGCGAACAACTTGGTTGGGTTTTGCATGTTATCATCCCATGTATAGAAAGTAGCTTGATCTTTTACTTTCGCTATGAGGTAGTCGTCAGAAGTGAAGCCCATGTCACAGATTGTCACTCCAGCAGGCATTGGCAATGCTTTGCTGGTTGCAAAATCGAGTGAGTACTCTATAATCTTACCGTTTGCCAATACATAGCATTTACCATTGCGGTATAACGCGCGCGTGATATTATTAGGTGTAGTCTTTACTTCGTTTACCAATTCGAATTCATATTTGTCCAATGCAGCAGCACCATTATCCACTTGAGGATAATCCTCTACATGCATGCGAACATTCTTCAGACGCACTTTGACACCAGCGATTTCTTCAGCTGCAACGGTGATTTCTTCGGTATAAGTGCTATATTTATCTTTTGTAACCACCAACTTGTAGGTACCAGGGGTGAGGTCATAGAATGCAAACACACCATTGTACCAATCGTCGGTTGTCTTCTCTGCGATTTTCTTTGTACCCTGATAGAGTTCTACTTTCGCTCCATTGAGTGGCAACCATTGGTCGTCGGAGTTCTGTACATATACGAATTTAGGTTCGCCCAATACATCCACGAGTTCGTTGCTTGATTTTACCCAACCGCTGATGGTAGCTGTTTGTGGGAGTGGCACATTAAACCACTTGTGGAAGTGTTGGAATATACGCAATGCTTCGAGACGGCAATAGTCATCGTTCATCAAACGGTGGGTCTCAGGTGCATAGTCGTGGAAACTACCTTCGCTAAGGAATCCAGGAACAGTAAGTGGACGAAGAACTCCTAATCCCCAACCGTCGCCATAGAATGTCAAATCGCCTCGAACCAAAGGTTTAGGACTTGTCCAAACAGTAAGTGGGTTAAGAATTTGGATATTACCACTGCTTTGTGCCATGAGATCACTACCCGCAGAAGTAGGTTCGCCATCGTAGCCACGATAGAGCATGAGCAGATAGTTGGTGCGTCCGTTCAAGGCATTGGAGTGGATAGAAAGGAAGTGGTCCACATCGTTGGCATTCGCCTCTTCAGCAATCGCACTGAGGTCACGGTCGTCACCATTGCGCAATTCTGCTAATTGTTGCTCTGTAGCATTAGGATAGTACTCGATATCGCGTACACCTGAATGGTTAGTAGTACGGGACATGATGACTGTAGCACCTGCTTTCTTGAGCATTTCTTCGAGTGCTAACGCCTTTACAAGGTTAGACTTACTCTCCCAATAACCTTCAGGATTGGTCCATGTTTCAGGAACAGGAACAGTCCAGCAGCTACGGTCGTTGCTATCATAACCACCGTGACCAGCGTTCACATAGATTTTGATACCGCTGAAGTCGGTACGCGCAGCGGTAGCATACTTGCGAGAAATTAAGCGAGCCGCTTGGCGTTGTTTCTCCATCGCAAGACGAGTTTCTTCGAGTTGGATGAAATTGGTTTGCTCTTTTTGTGTTAAGTCACGAGTCACTTTACCATCGATAGAGCGCGAAATGTAACGCACATAGTCGATTTCATCGTGATCTTTGTAAAACTCTTGCATACCCGCCACATGGTTGTTGTCTAACCATTTAGGAGCATTCATTCGTCCCATAGAACGAACATTGTCGCCATTGATGTCGCAGACAAAAGTGCCATAGCGAGCGGTGACATAGACAAGATGTTTGCCATCAGGCGAAACACTTGCCCAGAAATAACTTGCATCGTCTCCATTAGGAGCCAATACATAAGCGTTTTCTCCGTCAGTCACCAACATCTTTTGATCTTGGATACTCACGGTAGGCTGTGCTACTAATAATGTAGCGAGCAGCAAACTGAGAAATAAAGTAAGTTTACGCATTTTTTTTGGTATTTAAATTATGTTGTTATTTATTTGTTTACAATGGCACCTAATATGTTGTAGGTTTTTCCTTGTCGATGGATATACACTTGTCCATCTTCCACCCATTTGATTGGTTGGTCGGCATGCAGGATATTATCCACCGCATCCTCTAATGATAATGTAACCTTCTGCACTGCACTCCATGTGTCGCCCGCATTAGGGATACGGGTTTTCACGCGCCAATAATAGTCGCCCAAAGGCAGATACTCCAAGTTGATACGATTTTCTGTATCAAATGTGGTTTCTGTTAGTTCTTGTGCAAAGACGATCTGCTTCATCTCTGGGTCTTTGGCAAATTGGATGATATAACTATCAGCCCCCTCTACCTCTTCCCAACGGAAGGTGAATGGTAGTTTTTTGAGTGCGCCGTCATCGGGCAGGAGTTTGGTAGCCGCTACCGCAGGACGCAACGCCTCGTTCAGAATACGCAACGCGTACTCGTTGTTGTACTTATCCAACACGCTGACGGCGATTTGGTGCGTATTCGCGGAAATCCCAGCAGGCAGGTCAAAGGTATTGGTATATACGACCCCTACCAACATATCAGCACGAGAATAGACATTAGGCAGCTTTAACGAGTCGTTAGGCACTGCATAAACAGCAAAATGTAAGTCTCCATCAGTATGTGTCCACGACAATGTTTGTTCAGAAAGCGTAAGATTCTCTACCATTGTACGCTCCTGCGCAATTTTCCAATTGATAGCAGGAGGCAATGCCTTGTATTGAAACTCTGCACCTTTTTTTATCAAATTCTTTCTTAATTTTGTTGCGTTGTATTGAGCCCAAGCGCGTGTATTGTAGAAAACAGCACCTGGAGCATCGTCGGTACCTACGCGATTATATTGCAATTGTTCTCTTATATCACTAATTTCAAAGCCATCATCTCCTTCCTCATAACGATATAGTGCCATACTGGAGTAAAAATGCTTGCCAAATCGATTACACAAATTAGCCCACCAACGACTCAATCGCTTATAATCCTGTCCTCCACCAACTTTCCAATATAATTGCGGTGAAAGATAGTCCACAGTACCCTCTTCAAGCCATGCAACAGGGTCGCAGTAGATTTCCGCATACATGTTTCCTCCCGATATTCCATTGGGTAATTTCACCCCTCGCTTGTTTGCTACATTTGTATCCGTAGTCCAAATGCCAAAAGGCGACACGCCAAAAGTAACCCAAGGCTTCACTGCTTGGATTGTATCATAGACATCCTTGATCATCATATTGACATTTTGACGGCGCCAATCGCCCACATTCATGTCAGCAGGTTTGTATTTTTCAACACTCGCTGCATCCTGATTGGTGGTTCCTCCATAAGGATAGAAATAGTCATCCATGAGGACACCGTCCACATCGTAGTTATTGATGATGTCGCCTACCACCTCCTTGATACGCTGGCGCACTTCAGGCTGCGCGGGGTCAAGATAGATGTCGTTCTTATAATACAGCAACCACTCTGGGTGCGTGTGCTTGTAATTCAGCTGCGTTGTGTCGTCCGTTCCCGTCCAATCGTATCCGCCGCGTTTACCATAGCGATATGGATTGATCCATCCATGGCAAGTCAGTCCTCGCTTGTGGCACTCGTCAATACAGAATTGCAATGGATCCCAGCCAGGATCCACGCCACGGCCATTGTTGAGGTAGCTTGACCAAGGCTCGTAGCTCGATTTGTAGAGCGCATCACACGCTGGGCGTATATGAAAAAGCACAGTATTCATATTGATCTCCACACACGCATCCAACAATGTTATCAATTCTTGCTTTTGCGCATCAATATCTTTGGTAGCAGCCAATGGCCAATCGATATTAGCTACCGTTGTCAACCATGTAGCACGCATTTCGCGCTTGGGTTGAACCGTAGTTTGCGCCATCCCTAACCCTGTCGTTAGGAATAAAAATAAAAGAAGCAGGAGAGATGTTCGTTTCATTGTATAAATTCTAATTTATGTTTTCTCATGAATGATTTATTGCGGTTTTTTCAAAACGGCGACAAAGTTACATTTTTTTTTTGAATCTTGCAAATGATTTTGAAGAAAATAAAAATATTTATATTTTCTCGTACTTTTTTATGCATTTTTTATGCATTGCTGTAGCCTCCCATGATGTTACCTGCTTGTTATATACGGGGTATTCATGGGCTATTCACGGAGTATTCGTCGGGTATTCATGGGGTATTCATATGTATCGGTTATGTGTCGGTTATGTGTCGGTTATGTATCGGTTATGTATCGGAACATACACGATGAAATGGGGAGCTTCGACAATTACGGGATAATTTCGTTGAAAGAAATAGAAACTCCTGCTCGCTGCGCTCACGAAATCTTAATAAATCTTATTACAACGCGACTTGTAGCATACTGCGTACTCCGTAATGAATTGCAACCGCTCCTCGCTACGCTTCGTGCGCTGAATCTTAAGTAACTGGTTTTCAGGTAAATTGTCGAATAGTTAGGAAATGGGAAAGGGGTGAGAGGGTGAGGGGGTGAAAGGGCGAAAGGTGAGGAGGTTAAGGGGTGAAAAAGGTGAAGAAGGTAAAAGGGAAGGGGGGAGAGAGGAATTTGCACAAATGCAAAAAAAGTTGTATCTTTGCCGAGAAATTCTATTGAATCACTTTTTTAACCGTAATATTTATGAAAAATTTTGCACATTTACTTTGTATTGTAGGTTTGGCAGCACTGACCTCTTGCGCCAACCAAGCCCCTATGTCTATCCATTGGGAAATGGGAAAAAATGATGTAACACCCGGAGTTTGCGAACTCTACTACACCATCACTAACCATTCGAACAAACCAATCACCAACGAAGGATGGATATTGTACTTCAACTACATGTCACTCCACCCTATCTACACAGAAGGCGACCAAATTCTGCAAACAGAATTGCAAGCCAGCTATCACAGCATTACACCTACGGAAGATTTTCAACCACTCATGCCCGATAGCAGCCGAACATTTAAGTTGCTATTCAAAGGCAATGCCATCCGTCAGACTTCGCGCCCAGAGGGATTCTTCCTTGTGAAAAATGGCAAAAGCAAACCCGTGTCTATCCCTTGCACCTACGCGCCATTCACTCGCCCTGAACAGATGAAACGCGGTATTGTAACATGGGAAAAAACGCCCTATGCCGAAGGATCGTATGTATATGATTATGTGCAGAATATATTAAATGCACCTAAAAGCGAAAATGTGCAGCCATTGTTGCCACAGCCAAAGCAGGCTATTTATACCGAGGGAGTATGCGAAGTAGCAAAAGCGGAAATGGTCGTTCGCACCGATGTAAACATGGTGGCGGAAGGTTATCGCATGGAAATAACTCCAAGCACAATCACCATCGAAGCCAGCGATGAAGCAGGCGTATTCTACGCCAAACAGACATTGAAACAATGGGGCGAAGTGGTACCATGCGGCAGCGTGACCGACTACCCAGACTTGCACCACCGCGGTATCATGCTGGATGTGGTGCGCAATTACTACCCTGTGGACTCTATCTACCGCGTTTTGGACATCATGGCATACCACAAACTGAATGTGCTACACTTCCACTTGACAGATGATGAGGCATGGCGATTGGAGATTCCAGGATTGCCACAACTGACCAATATTGGTTCTAAGCGCGGTTATACCACCGATGAAAGCGAGTGTCTGCTGCCAATGTATTGTGGCGGTTGGGACCCCAATGCGCCCACCACAGCCAACGGCTATATCACACGCGAGAAGTATATCGAATTGCTGAAATACGCTGGCGATCGTCACATCCGCGTAATACCAGAGATAGATATGCCTGGTCATATGCGTGCAGCCAAGAAAGCAATGGGTAACATGCTGACCGACAGCGCGTTCAACGCTCGCGTATATAAGTCTGCACAAAACTATACGGACAATGTGATTGATGTAACCAAGCCCTATGCAGTGGAATTTATTGACCATGTCGTGACCGAGCTGGTGAAGATGCACGAGGAGGCAGGACAGCCATTACGCATACTGAATATCGGCGGCGATGAAGTGCCAAAAGGTGCATTGACCCGCGAGGAGCATCAGGCATTTATTGATGCGGTGTTGGAGATATTGAATCGCTACAACCTGCAACCAATGGGTTGGGAAGAAATCACCCACTTCTGCAAGCCAGAAAGCAAAGCTGTTTGCTACTCGTGGCTCAACAGCAACACCAAGCCATTGGAGATGGCAGAGGCAGGTTATCCCGTGGTATTGGCAAACGCTAATCGCTTGTACTTTGACTTTGCATACTGCAATCACCATGAGGAAAAAGGACTCAACTGGGGTGGATACACCGATGAGTATCGTTCGTTTGATTGGGAACCACTAATTCACCCTAATGTAATCGGTATGAATGCGCAATTGTGGGGCGAAGTGATTCGTTCGTTCGCACAAGTGGAGTGGCAGATTTATCCTAAGATTTACGGTTTGGCAGAGCGTGCATGGAACAATCGCAGCGCATTGACTTTGAGCGAATACAATCGCTTAGTATATGAAGTATTCGTGCCACAGTTGGCGGCCAGCGGTCGTAATTTCCACATTCAACAGCCCGGTGTGAAGCCAGTGGCAGTGGATAGTTTGCCATTGACCGTGGCGATGAACAAAGTGATGGAAGGTGGCGAGATACTCTATAACTTTGATGATGGCGAATGGCAGGTATATAGTGCGCCAGTGGCAGTGCCTGAAGGCACAAAAATCGTAAAAGCCAAAGTGCAGTACTTGGGCAAAGAAAGTAATACCACATGGCTTTGGCTTGAAGAGGAGCACAAAGTAGATGCAGGAGCCGAAGAAAAGAATACAGGAGCAACTTTCTAACAAGAAAGAACGATTTTTAAGTGCAAAATTAGAAAAAATTTTCAAATGTGCAAAAATTATTGTACCTTTGCAGTTTGAAATAAAATTATTGTTGCATTTATGATTGTTCTCAACATAGAAACATCAACCGATAGTTGTTCGGCAGCCATTACAATAGATGGTGTGGCTGTTGCCGTTGCAGCTAATCTTTCGGCAGCCAATCACGCGAGTGAATTGCCCGTATTCATAGAGCAGCTGCTGCATGAAGCACAAGAAAAAGGATGGCATTTGGACGCTGTGGCATTGTCGCAAGGTCCTGGAAGTTATACTGGTTTGCGAATAGGCGCAAGCATAGCCAAAGGTATATGCTACGGGTTGAATATTCCACTCATACCGATAGACACCTTGCAGGTGTTGTGCGCCTCGTTGCAACACAAAGTGGAAGACGGCGCACTGCTGTGTCCGATGTTGGACGCTCGGCGCATGGAAGTCTATACCGCACTCTACGAACAAACAGAAAATGAGGGATTTAATCCTTTGCACCATGTGCAGGCGATGGTGATTGACGAAAACGCTTTTGCCGAAGAATTGCAAAGGCAGCCAATCGTATTTTTTGGCAATGGTGCAATGAAATGCACCAAAGTAATAACCGCCCAAAACGCTCGCTTCGTAGAAAACATTGTACCTCAAGCACAATACATGGGAGCATTAGCAGAAGCGCAGACAAACCGATTGGCTGTGAAGGAAATGGCATACTATGAGCCATTCTATCTGAAAGAGTTTGTGGCAGCACCCAGTCATATCAAAGGATTGAAATAAAGAACATGAAGAAAGGGATATTCATACTATTGTTGTTGGCAGTGACGATGCTGTCGTGTTCTACGCAAAAAAATACTTGGGTTTCGCGGAATTTTCACCAAATGCAAACCAAGTACAATATTCATTTCAACGGTCAAATAGCTTTCGAAGAGGGACAAAATGCCATTCGCGAAGCACACGAAGACAACTACTCTGCAATGCTTCCATTATACCCTGTATCGAATCATAAAGCAGCAGAAGCCGCCACTTCGCAAATGGAAAGAACCATTGAGAAATGCCGCAAATGCATTAAGTTGCACAGCATTAAAGCACGCCCAAAAGTCAATCACAAGAAACGCAAAGACCCAAAATACAAAGCATGGTTGGAACAGGAAGAGTTTAACAACCAAATGGGTAATGCATGGTTGCTGCTGGGCAAAGCGGAGTTTCACAAAGGCGATTTCTTGGGTAGCGTCAGCACCTTTAATTATATCGCTCGACACTATGCGCATGACAAAGAAATGGTGGCAATTTGCCAATTGTGGGCAGCACGAGCGTATGGCGAAATGGGATGGCTGTATGAAGCTGAGGAAGTGCTGTCAAAGGTGCAACAAGAGAATATCGGTCGAAAAAATGCGTCCTTGTACGCCGCAGTTAGTGCGGATATTATGATGAAAACCGAACGCTACAAAGAAGCCGTTCCGTTCATCAAAATAGCATTGCCCGATGAGAAAAAGAAAGGCGAGCGACCACGATTCTACTATGTGTTGGGACAGATCTACGAAAGCCAAAAAGCTAAGAAAGAAGCTCGTAACGCCTTTCAACAAGTCCTGAAATTGCAACCCACAAGCGAAATGGACTTCAACGCCCGCCTGAAGTTGGCACAATTGGCAGATAATGTCAATGAATCCATTAAGTTGCTAACAAAAATGGCAAAACTGGACAAAAACAAAGACCGTCTGGACTTGATTTATGGTACATTGGGCAATATCTTCTTGGAGCGTAAAGACACCGCACAAGCTTTGTCATACTACGAAATGGCGATAGAAAAAAGCACCAAGAACGGCTTGGACAAAGCAGCCGTGTTGATTGTGGCAGGAGATATTTATTACGGACAACGCGATTATGTGAAAGCCAGTCCTTGCTACAAGGAGGCAACGCAGATTCTGTCGGTGGAAGATAGTCAATATGCTCGTATTCAACGCCGTTCGGAGACCTTGGACCAGTTGGTGGTAGAATACACGACGGTGCAATTGCAAGACTCGCTGCAACGCTTGGCACAACTGAGCGAGGAAGAGCAACTGAAAGTGGTGGAGAAAATCATTGCTGACCTCATCAAAGCAGAAGAGGAAGAAGCGGAAAAAGCTGCACAAGCAGCACGCGAGGCAGAGAACAATAGCGGTCCGCATAGCGTGAATACCAGCAATATGCTGGGCGGCGGAGGTAGCGGAGAGTGGTATTTCTACAACCCTCAACTCATGCGCTCTGGACAACAGACCTTCCGCCAGCAATGGGGCAACCGCACACTGGAAGACAACTGGCGCCGATTAAGCAAAGCAGCCACCAGTTCGTTTGCCGAAGATATGGATGAAGAACTGGCAGCCAACGACTCCACCCTATCGGACTCTGCTGCGGTGATCGCGCCTCAAGAAACCGACAACCACAAACCCGAATATTACCTGCAACAGATACCCAAGACAGAGGCCGACTTCCAACGCTCTAACGAGCAGATAGCCAATGCGCTATACAACTTGGTGTATATCTACCGCGACGAAGTGGGCGACCAACTACTCAGCGATGAGATGTTTGAGGACTTCCTGCGCCGTTTCCCAGAGGATAGTCGTTTGTTGGACCTCTATTATATGCAGTACCTGACTGCGCTGAAAGACAATCGCATGGCGGATGCAGAGCTGTACAAGCAGGAGATTATGCAGCGTTTCCCTGATTCGCAAGAGGCATATATCGTGTCGCAACCCGACTATTTTGACCGATTGCGCCGTATGTCGGCAGAGCAAGACTCCATTTATGAATCCACCTATCACGCCTACCAGCGAGGTGATTTTGCGGGCGTAAAGACCTACAAGCAGTATGTCGAGGACAACTATCCTCTCTCACCGCTGATGCCCCGTTTCTTGTTCCTCAACGCCATCTCTGTGGCAAAAACCGATGGGCAGGATGCCTTTGTAGGCGAGTTGCGCCAGATGGTGAAGCGTTATCCAGACAGCGAACTGGCAGCAATGGCAAAAGACATGTTGGCACTCATGGGACAAGGTGCTGAGAGTCAGATGGATGGTACGATGGTTTCATTGCAAGACCGCCGCCAAGAAGAGCAGTTGCTCACCGAAGAGGCAGAGGATACGACTGTGACTTTCAGCCACGAGCGCAGAGAACCATCCTTCGTCGTGCTGGTTATGCCACGCGATGAGCAGCGATTGAACACCTTGCTCTACGAAGTGGCGCTCTACAACTTCTCGCAGTTCATGATTAAGGACTTCGATTTGAAGCAAATACTGATGTTCGGCGTCGGCGATTGTGCTTTGCAGATTGCGGGATTTGATAGTCTGGACGATGCGATGTGGTATGAAGGTATGCTGAAAAAGAATATGGATTTGATGCAAGTGCTTCAAGCCAACGAAGCGCAAATCATCACTATCACACAATCCAATTTTGACCTTATTGGCAAGCATTTCACCTTGGAGGAGTACTTGGAGTGGGCTAAATAATCGGTTTTTTGATGTTTTTTTCAAAAAAAGCGCAAAAAAGTTTGGTCATATCAGAAAAATGTAGTACCTTTGCACCCGCTTTCGAGAATTGCCAATAGGCAATATTCTTTGAAAAAACTAACAAGGGCTTCGTGAGCCCGAGTTAAGAGGAGGAATCGTGGTCGCTCCAAGGACGCTGAAAGCGTCGTTCATGCGACAAACGCATTCCGACGAAGGCGGGATAGCTCAGCTGGTTAGAGCGCATGATTCATAATCATGAGGTCCCCAGTTCAATCCTGGGTCCCGCTACAAAAAAGCAACCGATTTCGGTTGCTTTTTGTTTTATGTAGCCTCCCCTTCACTAGAAAATTTTCAATAAATTGCAAAAATCTTGCTCAGTTCAAAATAATTCACTATCTTTGCAACAGATTTTGATTAATGTCTTAGCGCAAGATTATTTTACAAAGCACATTTGCAGTACTTTAAGATAAAGTACTAAAGATAGAAAAATGTGCGTTTTATTAAGTGAAGGAGTGCGGCGGAACGCACTCCGAGTGTTGCGCCCGAAGAGTCCCCACTCTGAGGATTAAGCGCAATACATAGAATGGCGCGACCCTTGCGGTCACGCAGCCGTATGGCTACAGGGTAGTGCCGTACAGGGTAGGCACGACCGCCTAGATACATTGTAGTCTTTAATAAAAGTGCTGTTTCTTAAGATTGCTTCTGAATCAGGTTTTCTTGATTCCTAAAAAAGTTGACTCATTTCCTGAAATTGTTTACTTATCTGTTCCAAAGAAAAACGCACCAAAATGCGATTTTTCTTGCACATCCGCAAATTTTGTAGTACCTTCGAGGGCACCTTAATCCTCGAAGCTACTGCAAAAAATGTAGCCTATGACAACAAAAGTAAACTTTTCTTGCACATATACATTTTTTTTCGTACCTTTGCGCCGTGAACCTGCGCTGGGGATGTCTGCACATCAGCGGCGAAGGGTAGCAGACATAATTAAAAGGCGTTTATTGGCGCTTGTTTTGGAGCAACGAAATCCGGAAAATTTCTCTAACCCAAAGCAAGAGAGCGGTAAATGCCCCTTGGTGTGTTTAATCCGTTGTGTCCCACAATGATTAACATATCGGCGTGGGCATTCATTGTTTATTCTTGTTAGTAGGGTCATTCCGGAACCTCGTTGCTAAGAATAAGCAAAAAGAGGTTCCACGCTTTTTCTATATTTATACCAACGGGGCGTTTGGAGCCAACTTCCCACAAAATTAATAATACAATGAAGAAACTTCATTTGCTCCTTTTGAGCGTTACGCTGTGTGTATTCTCAGCGTGTCACAATGACATTTGGGATGCCATTGATGGACTTGACTCCCGTGTCACCAAACTCGAAGAACTCTGCAAAGAGATGAACACCAACATCACTTCTTTGCAAACCATCGTCTCTGTACTTCAATCCAACGACTTCATCACAGGTATCGTTGAAATCAAGAAGAATGGCGAAGTGATTGGCTATACCATCACTTTCGGCAAACAC
>JAGBZD010000125.1 GCA_017628395.1 Paludibacteraceae bacterium
AATCTTAGGACTTAGGCGCACAAGAAATTGTTTGATATTTTCAATGGCTAACTCCATTTTGTTGGCAGTTTGCTTCATTAGTGCGACAGCGAACTTATTATAGAAATCGTATTCTGAGCGACAATCATAAATATCCAAATACACAGTCTGTACAATATCTGGATTCACTATCTCTTGCACACGATGAACAAGAGATGTTTTACCCATTCGTCGAGGCGAAATCAAAACAACATTGAGTCCATTCTCAAAGTTCATTTTGAGGCGATGTGACTCTTTTACTCGGTCCGTAAAATTGTTTCCTGCAACCGAAATGCCATACACAAATGACTTACTTACTTGCTTTGCCATACGATTAATATCTTGAATATAAATATATTATAGAGTTCACTTGTTGGTGGTCCACTCGCTGGTGAACTTTTAATACGCTGCAAAAGTACTACTTTTATTTCATATACGCAAGCATTTGAGTAAAAAAATGCCTTTTTTGTATTCATATTTGCAAGATTCAAAAAAATTATGTACCTTTGCAAGCAAAATAGCATATCAATATGAAAACGACACACATCATCCATCGCGGACTATTGCTCGCAGCAGCAATAATCTTGTTTGTCAGTTGCGGCAAGAGCAAAAGCAATAACAACGGTCGTATCCTGACCTCCGCTACTGGCTCTATCTACGAATGTCTCGTCGTAATGAACGACCAAGCACTCACGCAAGACCAACTCAACGAAATAGCCAAACACAAGCTCGTGAACGAAGCGTCGGGCTATACCAAACCTATAGCAAGCCTATACGATTTGGTAGAAGCCATCATGGCTGCCGACATGCCTTGCATGCCACAAGTGGAACCCTATTTCCGACTAACACATGTGCCTACCGCGCAGTTTGACGACATGTTCAAACCTACACGCAATATCCTATTTGTGGACATCAACCCACAAAAATACACCCAACTCAAAGCGAAAGTGTCCAACGACTATTGGTCCACACCACAAGCCATCTATCGCATACAATCGCCCTCAGAGGAAGAATTTATCAACTACTGGTTAGCAAACGGAACAGCTGTGCGCGAGTGTTTTGTTAGTCAAGAACTGAAACGCCAAACCAAGTTCTACCGCGCCAGCACCAACAAACAGGCACGCGGTATCCTACAGCAACAAGGATACGACATGCTGATTCCAGAAGACTATATCGTCATCATGGATACCACATTAGGCGGAGCTACCACCTATAGTCTGCGTCGCCCTACTGCTGTAGCCAGCGAAGTACGCCTGCTATGGTGCTGCAACAACAAAGGTCCTATGCGCCGCGACCTTATTATATATAGTTACCCCTATACCGATGCCAACACTTTCACCCTCGCATACCTCAATCAGAAACGCGATGAAGTACTCAGTCGCGTAGTGAAAGGCAGCGTGGAGGGAGCATTTATGGGTACCGAATACAAGGTGATACCACCTCAGATGCGCACCGTCATGGTGAATGACAGCACCTCAGCCACAGAGGTTCGTGGATTATGGAAAATCCTAAACGGCGAAGCGATGGGCGGACCCTATGTCAGCCTCACACGCCTCGACCAAGTCCATGGTCGCATAGTCACCGCCGAAGCCTTCCTATACGCCGCAGGACAAAAGAAACGCACCGCCCTTCGCCAAGCAGAAGCGATTTTATACACGCTCCAATTGCCAGAAGACACCATTAAATAATGGCAACAGTTACACCCTATCTATTAGTCGAAAACCTTACAAAATCCGTAGGGTCTAAGGTATTGTTCAGCAATATCAGTTTCGCTGTGAACAAAGGGCAACGCATTGCCCTTATTGCACGCAACGGCATCGGCAAGAGTACACTGCTCAATATCCTCATGGGTATAACCGACTACGACAACGGCAAAATCACTTGGCGAAAAGACCTCAAAGTCAAATACCTGCCGCAACGCCTATCAGGCGATGAGGCGATGAGGTTATTAGGCGATAAGGCTAAAGAAGAGGATTTCAAAAAACTCAGCGGCGGACAGCAAAAGAAACTGCTTCTCCAACAAGTCTTAGACGACGAGCCAGATATCCTGCTACTCGATGAGCCCACCAACCACCTCGACCTCGACACCGTGGTTTGGCTGGAGGAATACCTGAGAAATCGTACAACAAGAGGCGAAAAAGCCATCACCATTCTCATGGTCACCCACGACCGCTATTTCCTTGACAGCGTGTGCACCGACATCTTCGAACTCGACGAACACAACCTATACACCTACCACGGCAACTACGCCTACTACATAGAGAAACGCGCCGAACGACTCGAAGCACAGCAAGCCGAAGTAGAGAAAGCACGCAACCTCTACCGCACCGAACTGGAATGGATGCGACGCATGCCACAAGCACGCGCACACAAAGCACAATACCGCATTGACAACTTCTACGAACTGGAAAAGAAAGCCAAACAACAACGCAACGATGTAGAAGTGCAATTAGCCGTCAAATCGGGCTATATAGGCAACAAGATTTTTGAAGCCAAAGATGTATGCAAAACCTTTATATCGCCCACTACAGGCGAAGAGAAAGTCATACTACAGCACTTCAACTATGTTTTCTCTCGCTACGAGAAACTGGGTATCATTGGCAACAACGGCACAGGCAAATCCACCTTCATCAAACTCCTGCTGGGCGAAGTGCCAGCCGATAGCGGCACATGGGACATCGGTAGCACCGTTCGCTTTGGCTACTATGCACAAACGGGATTGCCATTCGATGAGGGCAAGAAAGTCATTGATCTGGTGCGCGACATTGCCGAAGTGGTAGATCTGGGTAATGGACAAAAGATGACTGCCAGCCAGTTCCTACAAATGTTTCTCTTCTCGCCCAGCCAGCAATACGATTTTGTAGGTAAACTCTCAGGCGGCGAGCGCCAACGCTTGCACCTCTGCACCGTACTCATGCGCAGCCCCAACTTCCTCATTCTGGATGAGCCCACCAACGATCTGGATATCCCTACCCTAAATGTGCTGGAAGATTACCTGCAGAAGTTTCAGGGGTGCCTGATTGTCATCAGCCACGACCGCTACTTCATGGACCGTGTAGTGGACCATATCTTCGTTTTCCACGGACAGGGCCATGTGCAAGACTTCCCTGGCAACTACACGCAGTATCGGTTGGAGATGAAAGAAGATGGAAACAAAAACACAACAACATCAACAACTAAATCCAACAACTTGCGCGGCACTCAACTCCCTGCCGCGCCTCAGGAAAATAAAAAAGTAAAAACCGAACAGAAGCGCCGATTGAGCTTCAAGGAGAAAAAGGAGTTGGAGGAACTGGAAACACGAATGCCTGCTTTGGAAGAAGAAAAAGCTACGCTGGAAGCCCTGCTCTCAGGCGGAGCCACCCTACCCGATGACATTGCCCGTGCCTCCCAACGCTATCAAGAAGTGCAAGAGGAGCTGGACATGGCAGAACTCCGCTGGCTCGAACTCAGCGAATTCGCCGAATAACCTTCCCCAATACCCAATCATTTGCACAATTGCATTTTTTTGCCTACCTTTAAGGCAAAAAAACTATGACTTATGGGTATATTCGCGTAAGTTCCGACAAGCAGACGGTCGAGAACCAGCGATTTGAAATTCAACGATTCTGCGAACAGAACCATCTCACGATTGATGGTTGGATAGAAGAAACCATTTCTGGCACAAAGAGTTACACCAAACGACAATTAGGAAGACTACTGCGCAAAACACAAAAAGGTGATATCATCATTTGTAGCGAATTGTCGCGTTTGGGGCGTAATCTGTATATGATTATGGAGATACTGAGCATCTGCATGTCCAAAGAATGTTTCGTTTGGACCATCAAAGACGGTTATCGTCTGGGTGATGATATTCAGAGCAAGGTGTTGGCATTTGCTTTTGGGCTATCAGCCGAGATCGAACGCAACCTTATCTCACAACGCACCAAGGAAGCATTGGCTCGCCTCCGCGCCGAAGGCAAACCTGTTGGACGCCCCAAAGGGAGTCGCACTGCCCCAGAGCATTTCCGACTACACAAACACGATGCATACATCCGCCGCGCATTATCCAATGGGATGCGACAAAACCAGATTGTGAGAAACCTGCACACCAATCGTTCTACGCTAAGACGGTACATTAAACGATTCATCCTCCCTTAAAAAATTCTCCTAATAATCACCAAAGAAAAAACGACCATCCATTTGGATAGTCGTTTTCTTTGGTAGTGCTACGGGGACTCGAACCCCGGTTTACGGCGTGAGAGGCCGTTGTCCTAGGCCACTAGACGATAGCACCGTGACCTTATGTCATACTTCCTTTTCGAAAGCGAGTGCAAAGGTACAACAAAAAATGCACATGACCAAATATTTTTGAAAAAAAATGCAATTTTTCTCAAAAAAAGTGCATTTTTAAGGAAAAATAGGGGTCATGGGCTGCATTTTGCGACCGTAGCTTCGAGGAGAGACCCACTTGTGGGAGGTGTCATCGAAGGTACAACTGCGTCGTAAAATGCGAGGGCGTAGCCCGAACACATACACAAATATTTTTGAAAAAAATGCAAAAAAAGAACATTTTATTGCAAATTTCGTTTTTTTTTAGTAATTTTGCACGCTAATTTATGCATACGAAGCGGTATGAAGACAAATTTTGGATATGTTCGCGTGGCAGCTGCTGTACCACATATGCGCGTGGCAGATTGCCAATACAATGCAACGGAGATAAAAAAACAAATCACCGAAGCACTACAAGAGGGCGTGGAAGTGGTTTGCTTCCCTGAATTGAGTATCACAGGTTATACTTGTGCAGATTTGTTCTTTACACAGCAACTTCAAAAAGATGCCCTTGCTGCGCTTGAAGACATATGCGCATACACCCGCAATCTACCTATCATTGTACTCGTAGGTGCACCACTCAAAGTAGATAACAACCTCTACAACTGCGCATTCGTAATGACCGATGGCGATGTGGTGGGTGTTGTGCCAAAAATCAACCTACCCAATACAGGCGAGTTCTACGAAAAACGCTGGTTCTCTTCTGGTCGCGATGTGTTAGAACACAATGTGAACAGCATCCGTCCGCGTATCCCTACTATAGAGTTATGGGGCAATGATGTGCCATTTGGCATAGATTTGCTTTTCGCTACCAAAGATTATAGTTTTGGCATTGAGATTTGCGAAGACTTGTGGTCTCCCCTACCAGCAAGCACACAGTTGGCCATTCAAGGAGCAGAGATTATTTTCAATCCGTCAAGTAGCAACTGCGTCACAGGTAAACATCAGTTCCGCCAACGCATGATTGCACAACAGTCGGCACGCGTGCATTGTGGCTATGTATATACCTCATCGGGCATCGGTGAATCCACTACAGACATTGTCTTTTCGGGCAGCACATATATCGCCGAAAACGGAGAAATACTGGAAATGGGTGACCGCTTCCAAATGGAGAGTAGCATGATCATTTCGGAGATTGATGTAGAGCGCTTGCGCATCGACCGCCAACGCAATACCAATTTCACCCACGATAAGCATGGACACTATCGCCATGTGCAGGTGGCGCCGTTAGAGGAAACCATCACCTCATCGCCTAATAGAGGACCATTGCATCGCCATTTTACAAAGACACCATTCTTACCCAAGAAGAAGGAAAGCGACGCGTACTGCGAAGATGTGCTTAATCTTCAAGCACACGGACTTCTTCGCAGATGGCAACACACACATGCTCAATCACTTGTGATTGGTATATCAGGCGGACTGGATTCTACACTTGCACTGCTGGTTTGCGTGCTAGCTGCCGACCGATTAGGCTATCATCGCGAACAAGTGATAGGTGTAACCATGCCTGGTTTTGGCACCAGCAACCGCACCTATAACAATGCCATCGCACTAATGGAGCAGCTCGGTGTCAGCATACACGAAATACCTATTCGCGAGATGGCTACTCAGCACCTTCACGATATAGGACATGACATCAACCTACACGATATTACTTACGAGAACGCGCAAGCACGCATACGCACGCTCGTGCTGATGGATATGGCCAACAAGTACAATGGCATTGTAGTTGGCACTGGCGACATGAGCGAACTGGCATTGGGTTGGGCTACCTATTGCGGCGACCAAATGTCCATGTATGGTGTCAATGCAGGTGTACCAAAAACCTTGGTGCGCTATATCGTACAGTACGCCGCTGAGAACATCTTTGGTGAGGAAACACGAAAAATTCTATTAGACATCGTTGACACTCCTGTATCACCAGAACTGCTGCCTACCGATGAAGAAGGAAATATCGCACAAATCACCGAAGACAAAGTAGGACCATACGAGTTGCACGATTTCTTCCTCTACTATTTCTTGCGCTATGGTTTCACCCGCGAGAAGATAGCTTTTATGGCTGGCATCGCATTTGAGGGTGTGTATGAGCAAGAGGTCATCGACCATTGGCTGAATGTCTTTATGCGTCGCTTCTTCACACAGCAGTTCAAACGCAGCTGCATGCCAGACGGACCAAAAGTAGTAGGCGTTAGTCTTTCTCCACGAGGCGACTGGCGAATGCCAAGCGATGCCACGCTGAGCTAATACAAAACGAACGAATTGAATAACAACAACATATGAAAAGAATAACAACAATATTGTTTGCGGTAATCGCGATAGCATTGACCGCTACGGCACAGATTGTGCAACCCATCAAATGGACTGGCGCCATAGAGGGCGACAGCGTGAAACTGACTGCCACCATCGAGAAAGGTTGGCACCTCAACATCATTGAACTCGGAGACGGATTCTACATGGACGAGTACGAAGGCACATTCACCGAAACCATTGCAAAAGCCGACACCATTCGCGTGCGCTACAACGCCTGCGATGACAAGATGTGTACTGCACCCGAAACATGGGAGTTTGTAGCTGTAGGCGATAAGGCGAAAGGCGATGAGGCGAAAGGCGAAGGTCAATCCATCTGGTGGATATTTGTGATGGGCTTGCTTGGCGGCTTGTTGGCAATCTTCACTCCATGCGTATGGCCTATCATACCAATGACCGTCAGCTTCTTTATCAAGCGCGGCGGCGCAGCCAAAGGTACTACCAATGCACAAGTAGTACGCGACGCTATCCTCTATGGATTGAGCATTGTGATTATCTATGTAGGATTGGGTTTGCTGGTAACTCTCATCTTCGGTGCATCTGCACTCAATGCGCTGAGTACCAATGCAGTAGTGAATATCATCTTCTTCCTTATTTTGGTAGTATTTGCAGCATCGTTCTTCGGTGCCTTCGAGATTACATTGCCAAGTTCATGGTCCACAGCACTCAATAGCAAGTCCAGCAACACCACAGGATTCTTGAGTATCCTATTGATGGCATTTACATTGGTGATTGTATCTTTCTCTTGCACAGGTCCTATCATTGGCACCTTGCTCGTAGAGGCAGCAGGCAAATCGCTCCTCGCACCGGCGATGGGTATGTTGGGCTTTGCCATTGCATTGGCGTTGCCATTCTCGCTGTTTGCTATGTTCCCATCGGTATTGAAGAAACTGCCTAAGTCTGGCGGCTGGATGAATACCTTCAAGGTAACCCTCGCCTTCCTCGAATTGGCATTGGCGTTGAAGTTCCTCAGCGTAGCTGACTTGGCATATGGATGGCATATCCTCGATAGAGAAGTGTTTGTATCCTTGTGGATTGTCATCTTCTCGCTCTTGGGTTGCTACCTGCTCGGATTGATTAGTTTCCCACACGACGATGAGGATCACCGCAAGACCAGCGTTAGCCGCTTGTTCTTGGCGATTATCTCATTGGCTTTCGCAATGTATATGGTACCAGGATTGTGGGGTGCTCCATTACGCGCCATCTCTGCATTTGCACCACCTATGACCACCCAAGACTGGGTAATGACACCCGGCTCAGCTAACTCTACGACCCATTATCCATTACCCAATAGCGGAGCGTCCAATACCCAATACAAGACCATGACCAACCACGGCGGACAAATCACCTTCACCGACTACGAGGAGGGTATGGCATACGCTAAGGAGAATAATATGCCTGTATTCTTGGACTTTAATGGTTTTGGTTGTGTCAACTGCCGCAAGATGGAGGCAGCTGTATTGAGCAAACCTGAAGTGGCAGAGCATATGCACAAGTATGTATTGATTTCACTCATCGTAGATGATAAAACGAAATTGGAGGAACCCATCACCGTAGAGGAGAACGGCAAGACCGTCACCCTCAAGACCATTGGCGACAAATGGAGCCATATGCAACGCGCACACTATCAGTCGAATGCACAACCCTACTATGTGCAACTCGATGCCGACGGCAACCGCATTGTGGAAGGCAGCTATGCCTACGACGAGGATATTGAGAAGTTCCTCAATTGGCTCAAATACTAATATAGTCCCACTGATCACACAGATCTTCACAGATTAAATCCGTGGTTATCCGTGAGATCCGTGGGAGATAAGTCCCCTCCACTTTCAACATTCAACTAACCATGTATTTCCAAGATAATAAAAAGACTAGTTTTTCTAAAGAATCTAGATCCCCTAGATCCTCTCGCCCTTCGCCAATCGCCTCATCGCCTAAGAATTATGACACCCGTCGTCCCCCCGAGAAAGAGATGGTGTTTGGTATCCGTGCTATCATCGAGGCTATTGATGCAGGCAAGACTATTGACAAGATTCTGCTTCGCCGCGATATGACTTCTACCATCGGTAAGGAGCTCCTGAAGAAACTCATGGGCACTACCACCCCTGTGCAGAAAGTTCCTGTGGAGAAACTCAACCAATATACCGATAAGAACCATCAAGGTGCCATTGCTTTCTTGAGCCCTATTGAGTTCTACGATGTGGAGACACTCGTCCCTACCCTCTTTGAGCAAGGCAAGACGCCACTACTCATGGTGCTGGATGGTGTGACCGATGTGCGCAATTTCGGCGCTATTGCTCGTACATGTGCATGCGCAGGCGCAGATGCGCTGATAATAGGTGCCCACGGTAGCGTGGCTATCAACGGCGATGCGGTAAAGACTTCAGCAGGTGCACTCTATCATTTGCCGGTGTGCAAAGTGGACAATTTACAACACACCTTGCAGTACCTGCGTGATTCTGGTTTCCATGTAGTAGCAGCCACCGAACACGCTACGCAGAACTATACCGAAGTGGACATGACCGCTCCCGCAGCTATTGTCATGGGTAGTGAGGAGAAAGGTATCTATGATGCTAACTTGCGAATCTGCTCCCACCAAGTACGCATCCCTATGTCGGGTGTTATCGAGAGTCTCAACGTCAGCGTTGCAGCAGGCGTGATGCTCTACGAAGCAGTAAGACAAAGAGGTTAGAAGTTAGATTATGCTAATCATTTTCGACTTAGACGGCACCCTCATCAACACGATTGATGACTTAGGACAAGCATGCAACCACGCTTTGGCAGCATGCGGTTTTCCCACTCACAAGATAGAAGACCACCCTCGCCTTGTGGGTAATGGCATCAACCGCCTTATTGAGCGCGCGCTGCCTCAGGAGCATCGCAACGAAGCCACTGTGCTCCGCTTGCGCGAACATTTCGTGCCCTACTACGATGCACACAACTGCGACCTCACGCGTCCCTACGATGGTATTCCAGAACTGCTAAAGGCACTGAAAGCAGCGGGTCACACCTTGGCAGTAGCGTCCAATAAGTATCAAGCAGCCACCGAGAAAATTGTAGCCCATTTCTTCCCAAACATATTTGATGTGGTGCTTGGCGAGCGCGTGGGTATTGCGCGCAAACCCGATCCTCAGATTGTATGGGATATTATAGAGGCGATAGGCGATAAGGCGATAGGCGATAGACTATACATCGGCGACTCTCTCGTAGATGCCGCCACCGCCAAGGCAGCCAACATGCCTTTCGCAGCTTGTACATGGGGCTTCTGTACCCGTGAACAGTTGCAAACAGCACAGCCCGACTATACGATTAGTCATCCTTTAGAATTATTAAATATATCAAACATATTATGAAACGAACAACAATCATTGACTTCGTTGAGAAGTACACCCACGAGTTTAGTGAACTGACTTTCCTTCGCGAGAAGGTAGATGGTGTATGGACAGAAACCAGTTTCCGTGAGACACGCGAAGAATCCTATAAGATTGGCGCGGGTCTCATGCAATTGGGACTTAAAAAAGGCGATAAAGTGTCCCTACTCTCGCAAGGTCGCAATCTGTGGATCACAAGCGAGTTAGGTATCTTATATGCTGGTGGTGTGAATGTGCCATTGAGCATAAAACTCACCGAGTCCACAGACCTGCTGTTCCGCATTCAGCACTCTGAATCGCGCTATGTGATTGTTAGTGAACAACAACTGCCTAAGATTCGTAGCATTATAGACCAATGCCCTTTGGTGGAAAAAGTGATTGTACTCGACCCTATTGCAGATTACCAATCCAACGAGATGCCTATCGCAGAAGTGATAGCCATGGGTGAGGCCTATTTGAAAGAACACGCAGAGGATTTCCGCGCTGTATATGAGTCTATTCAACCAGATGACTATGCTAATATCAGTTATACCTCAGGTACGACTGCAGACCCCAAAGGTATCTTGCTTACTCACCGCAACTACACTGCCAATGTAGAGCAAGGAGCCAGCGTTATTCACTGTGAGAAAGGAGATGTAATGCTCATTATTTTGCCACTTGATCACTGCTTCGCACATGTGGCAGGTTTCTATACAATGATGTCTTATGGCGGTAGCATAGCTACTGTACCGATTGGCAAAACAGCTATCGCTACACTCAAAAACATTCCTATCGCCATCAAAGAAGTGAAACCTATGCTCATGCTCTCTGTACCTGCTTTGGCGCGTAACTTCCGCAAGAACATTGAGACAAGCATCAAGGCGAAAGGCAAAACCGTAGAGCGCCTCTACGAGTTCGCACTCAACAATGCTATCAAATACAACAAAGAGTATTGGAACCGTGGTGGTCTTCAAGCATGGCGCTGGCCACTGGTGAAACTCTTTGATAAGATTATCTTCAAAGCTGTTCGCGAAGGATTTGGTGGACGCATGAAATTCTTTGTCGGCGGTGGAGCATTGCTCGACATCGAGTTGCAACGCTATTTCTGCGCTGTGGGCATGCCTATGTTCCAAGGATACGGACTGAGCGAAGCTACACCGATTATCTGCGCTAATTCGCTGAGCCATGCCATTTTCGGCTCCAGCGGACGCATTGTTACCCCACTCGACTTGAAAATCTGCGATGACGAAGGCAATGAGGTGCCACATGGTCAAAAAGGCGAGATAGTCATCAAGGGCGAGAATGTGATGGCGGGTTATTGGAAGAACCCTGAGTCCACCGCGAAGACTATCATTGATGGCTGGTTGCATACAGGCGACATGGGTTATGTGACCGACAAACACCCTGGATTCTTGTGGGTGGTAGGACGCTTCAAGTCACTGCTTATTAGTGCCGATGGCGAGAAATATAGTCCAGAGGGCTTTGAGGACAGTCTCACCGATGGTAGCAAGTATATTGAGCAAGTCATTCTGCACAACAACCAAGACCCATATACTATGGTGCTCATAGTGCCTAACAAAGACACGCTGAAGGAACATGCCAAGGCTTTAGGATTAGCCCCAACCTCCGAAGAGGGCAAGAAAGCCATGTTGCAGAAGATTCAGGACGAAGTAAACGAATACCGCAATGGTAAGTTTGCAGGTATGTTCCCAGAGCAATGGTTGCCCAAAGCGATTGCCGTATTACCAGAGGCCTTTACCGAGCAAAACCACATGGTCAACTCCACGATGAAGATTGTCCGTGGCAAAGTAGAGGAGTTCTATGCCGACCGTATCGAATATGCCTACACATCCGAAGGCAAAGAACTCTTCAACGAGAAGAATATAAGTTCTCTCTAATTGAGATAACCAAATACTTGAAGATATGAAAACGACGAGGATGTCCTCGTCGTTTTCTATACCTTTCCTTTACACTTTCCCCCTTACACTGATTAACCTCTCTATAACCTAACATCAATGCACAAACAGCAGTTCGCGATACTTAGGCAATGTCCACAATTGGTCATCAATCCACATTTCCAACTCATCGACATGCTTGCGAATATCTTCCATGATTGGTACTATCGTATCGTGAAAAGCCAAAGCACGCTCGCGTTGGTTCTCTATATGATTGGCGGTTACACGCAGTTTGGTCATCTTGTCCACACCTGCAATAATTGCACTGGCATGTCCTTCTATACGGCGAATAAGCAAGCAATCTTGCTCATTGAGCGACTTGGCTTCCTCCGCATCAAACACTTGCTTCACATGTGCCACTTTCTCCAATAACAACGATTGATAGCGTTTAGCAGCAGGCAGAACATGGTTAATCACCAAATCGCCAAACACGCGGCTCTCTATCTGCAATTTTAACGAGTAGTTTTCCCACTTAACCTCGCAACGCGATTCCAATTCGGCACGATTGAGTACACCTGTGTTACCAAACATGCTAATGGTGCTTTCTTTCAGATATTGGTCAATCATCAGCGGAACACTCTTCTCTGTGTCCAGTCCGCGTTTTACTGCTTCTTGTTGCCATTCCTCGCTATAACCATTGCCATCAAAACGAATATCGCGGCATTCCTTCAAGCAGCGTTTAATGACTGCAAACAATGCACGCTCTTTCGCTTCGCCATTGGCAATCAAAGTATCCACTTCCTCACGAAAAGCATTCAGTTGCTCAGCCACAGCAGCATTTAGTGCCAATACTGCGCCACCACAGTTAGCCGACGAGCCTACAGCGCGGAACTCGAATCGATTGCCAGTAAACGCAAAAGGCGAAGTACGATTGCGGTCGGTGTTATCCAATAAAATCTCAGGAATATTCCCTACCCCCAATTTCATCTCTTTCTTGGCATTAATGATAATACCCTTGTCCACATCCGCATGTTCGATTTGATCAAGCGCCTCATTGATTTGCGTTCCGAGAAAAACGGAGATAATTGCAGGTGGTGCCTCGTGTCCACCTAATCGGTGTGCATTGGTAGCAGAAGCTATAGAAGCCTTCAAAAGTCCATTGTGACGATGTACCGCCATTAGCACATTCACAAGGAAAGTTACAAATTGCAAATTGTGGTAAGGATTTTTGCCAGGTGCAAGTAAATTCACACCCGTATTTGTACCCAACGACCAATTGCAATGCTTACCCGAACCATTAACACCACCAAAAGGCTTTTCATGGAAGAGTACGCGAAACTGATGGTGGTGTGCCACTTGCTCCATGAGCGACATGAGCAGTTGATTGTGGTCGCTACCCAAATTGGCTTCCTCATAGATAGGCGCTAACTCAAACTGATTAGGCGCAACCTCATTGTGACGCGTCTTAATAGGAATACCCAATTTGAGAGCTTCTTGCTCCAATTCGGTCATAAAAGCCAATACACGCTCAGGAATAATACCTAAATAGTGGTCATCCAATTGCTGATTCTTGCTCGAATAGTGTCCCATGAGCGTGCGCCCCGTCATCATCAAGTCAGGACGCGCATTGTAGAGCGATTCATCCACAAGAAAGAACTCTTGTTCGGTACCAAGATAAGTATATACGCGTTTGACATTCTTATCAAAATAGTTTGCCACTGCCGTAGCCGCCTTGCCGACCGCCATGATAGAGCGTAGGAGGGGTGTCTTATAGTCCAATGCCTCGCCCGTGTAGGCAACAAAGATAGTAGGAATACACAAGCGATCGCCTATCACAAATGCTGGCGATGATGGATCCCAAGCCGAATAACCGCGCGCTTCAAAAGTGTTGCGAATACCGCCATTCGGAAAAGAGGAGGCGTCTGGTTCTTGCTGATAGAGCACTGATCCCGAGAATTTCTCCAGCGGTGTCCCATTATCACTAAAATCGAAGAAAGCATCGTGCTTCTCCGCTGTGCCACCTGTAAGCGGCTGAAACCAGTGGGTATAATGAGTGGCTCCCTGCTCCATGGCCCACTTCTTCATACCTATAGCCACGCTGTTAGCAATATCTCGACTGAGGGTCTTCTCGTTGTCCATCAAATCGAATAGCTCCTCTACGATATTGCTGGCGATATATTCCTTCATTTTCTCGCGTGTGAAGACATTTTGCGAGAAGATTACACTGGCACGCTGTACCTTCGCCACTTCCTGCGGTTTATGCGCCCAAGCTGTTTTCAATGCATCAAATCGAACATTCGACATATAAATTACGCTGTTTTTTGTTTTCAATCGGATTATTTTTCAAAAACGACCGCAAAATTACAACAAAAAATGCAAATATCCAAATTTAACACACATTTTCTTCAAATATGGACTACATTTTATTAGCCATATCTTTCGAAACCACTCGATTACCACTCTGATATTCACAGGTACGCCGTAATTCGCCCTTAAAAATCGGGAAGAAATCATAGAAAAGGAAAATAGAACAAACTGCGTGGCGGTGGTTTGAAGCATTAGAAATCATTATCCTCATACGAATCAAAGCCTGACATGCCATCATCGTCATAATCGCCACAATCCCAGTCCTCGCGAGAGGTCCAGTTCGAAGAGCCGCTTGCACGGTGACGACGGTCTTCGTGAACAGAGCGGTAATCTTCGATGTCAAACAATCCATTGGTTGAGCTCTCATCGGAGCCAAAAAGAAAATCAAATAATCCCATAATTACATAATTTTAAAGGTTAAACCTATGTTCATTTCTAAAATCCGCTGCAAAATCACTACACCAAACTGACAAAACCTGTCAGTATATCAAAGAAAATTACAAAAAAATGCATTTTTTTCATTTTTTTGCATACTAGTGGATGAGCAAGTTGGATATGGATAGGATGGATGATGAAAAAGATTCTTGGGCGGCAAAGATAGTGTGTGCTTGTCCAAGATGTGTTCGAGGGAAATGCACAAAAAAAGAGCGACACTTGCGTGCCACTCTGAATGTTTACACAACGGAATAATCCTTATTGTGTATATCCTTCAAATTTGTTGATGCAAAGGTAGTGATTTATTTTGAGTTATGCAAATATTTTTGTGTTTTTTATTTAATTTGCATTTAGTTATTGACTGTCTCATATTGTTGTAAACCATCATGACCCATGTGTGCAAATTTTGCACATGTGCTCTGTTCTTCTAATTCTCCTTCATTGAATACATTGCGGATGTGCCTTGAGATAGATCTAAATCTATCTTTTTTGAAAATAATTGCGAGCTTTACTTGCGTATGTGCATTTTTTGTTGTATCTTTGCGGACTAAATATAGAATTATGGATAGAATACATGATAGTATTAATGAAAAAGGAAAGTAAAATAAAACTTAGCAATGTTGCTTTTGTGATTTTCCTATTATTTATTTACTATAATATTGTCGTTTAAAATTTCCATAGTTTTGATGGCATAATATAATAAGTATTCTTTTTGTCTTTTCAAATTCCCCTAATTTGCCATAAATGAGTTATAATCCCCCCATTCGACACATAATTGAATGTAAACTGGTAACAAAATGTTCATATACAGCAAAATAGTAGATAAATCGGTTCTTTGGGATGGTTTTTCCATTCCGTTGCAATACCAAAAGATATTCCAAATGCTAGTTCCTGCGATTAGCGAACATGGCGAAAATGCGAATGTCAAGATATTGATCGACGGAGTATTTTATGATGCGCAACTTACTAATCTTGCACAAAGTTAATGAGTTGATGTCTATATATCCAGTACCACAATTATTTTAGTTAATCTTATACGAAGAATGGTTGTAATCAATCGAAGAAAAATATTAGCAAAGCAAGATAGGAAACATCAACAAGCTATTCATAATGAGAAAATGAATGGCACATTAGTGGATGTAATCGATTATCTTAAATGTCATGTTGTATCCTCAAAAGACGAATTGATAGTTTTAATACAAGATGATAGTAGGATGTCAAAATTATCAATGCAGCAACTAAATAACTTACGAGGTCATTTGGGAGAGTTAGGTTGTAATACATTTGAAATTATACAATATGGACAAAGAATAGATAGTTATATTAAAATTATAGAGCTGAGAATTGAAGAGAGAAAGACGATGGTTTCAAAAAACAAAGAAGCTCTAAAAGGGTTTAGAAAAAGTAACCTATTCAAAGTGAAAACACCTGCAGAAAAGAAGGCAACAAAATTCAAACAGCCATCAGCACATATAATATTCCATAGAAACGGGTAAAAGTATTTATGGCAATACGTTTTGATTTAAAAAAATTCCAAGAGATTAAGGAAGCATATATTGACTATGTTACCTTTGGTAAAAGCACTCCTGATTTGTTGCAAAAATTTGCAGCATATAAGCCATATCTGGATGCGGATAAAGATGTTCAAAATAAACTGAGAGATATCAAATCCCAAAAAGATGCTGAGTGCAGTAGAATAGAAAAACAAAAACAAGAGGCATTAAAACGTCTTAAAGAAGAAAAGGAGGCTAAGAAAAATGATGTTAAGATGTTTTCTTCTGCTAAAGTAACACATATATCGACCAAAGATGAAAAGGCAGCAAAAAAAATATCCAAACAAAAGAGTAAAAAAGAAAAACAGAGAATCATTTCTCAAATACAAACATTACGTAATAAATTAAAGTCGAATATCAAGTATATAGATGAGTGTAAAAAATATTTAAGTACTATACCAACTGAATATACGGATGAATTGCATACATACATTGAACACTTAACGAGAGATATCAAAGAAAAGCAGTCTATCATAAATGTAAGGGAGTTTATTGTTGAATTAATACTCATGGAAAATGAGTTAGATGATGCTGTGTTTAATAAGAAAGTAGATGATATTAGAAATACACTTGTATCATCAGGATTAACGGATGAAGAGAGAGAAATTGTAAAAAAACAGATAAATCGTTCTATTAGTTCAAGAAAGAAAATAAAAGCGCTAAGATATAATACCATAACTAAGGCGAATGGAATAAAATCATCTTTAAAAGAAAAAGGATATGAAGAAGTAATCATTTTGTGGTCAAATATAAATTTTGGAAATAATGTTATTCGCATAACAGATGAAAATGGTAAATTCTTATTAGCGCCGAAAGAAATATGTAGAAAAAGTTATAACCAAATCAAAGAATACCTTGCTGATAAATTGCCACAAATTATACTTGTCAAAAATCAAAGTGGTGTATGGATGCTAAAAGAGCCTATTGTATTTCAGAACGCATTGAATATGATTCGAAGAAAGGAATCAGAAGATCTTTTACAAGAGGCTCAATATAAAGAGGCATTACATAGTTTCTCTTCAATGGAAAGTTACTTGAGCAGTCAACAAAATCAAGAACTTATACTCAAACGACTAAGAGAGAAAAAGCAAAATTATTTGAATCATTTGATAAAGAATCAAATAGCAGAATATAAATTAGTGCCCGCTGTCGAGATGATTGCATACGAAAGCGCAGAGAGTGTGGGCGAAGAAGATGTGTTTATTTTTACAATACAAAATAGTAACTACCGCTATAGATTATCAGATTGCGTTAATATAGTATATGAGAATGTTAATCCAGCAAGGGCATCAATAGTTTTTACGGTAGAAAAACGATATTACAATCAAGCTCTGCAAAGTATCTTTAATTTTATGAATGATGCTAAACAGAAAAACAAACGCTCTAAACTACGCCAGGTTGTTAGTCTTAATAGTTATATCAAAAACTTACATGTGGTAAACCATTATGATGACATACACGAATGGGCAGTTGCTATTAAGAGATAAAAATTGTATTAAAAGTCTAATTTTTTTGTCTTTTCAAATTCCCCTAATGGGTCATAACTTTGATATAATCTCCCCCCCTTCGACACATTTTTTTATGCAAAAATGCAATAATGCAACATATCCTCTCATGTAGTGCGAAAAGTTAAAAATTCTTAAAACTCATCTCTTCGCAACTACCCTTAATCTAGCACCCCCCTGTTATTCTCTGCGATTCCCATCGCAGAAACCCGTATCAAAACCACGAATCAATGCGCCTGGGTGATTCGCCGAAGTTCTGATGTAAAAAAAATAGAGGACTCATTTTGTGAGCCCTCTATCTTTATTTAAATCCTTCGGATTAACCTCCAAAGTTATCGAACATAATCATATCATCTTCTACACCCAGCGAGTGCAAGAGGTCAAGCACAGTCTTGGACATCATAGGAGGGCCGCAGAGGTAATACTCGATGTCCTCTGGAGCGTCGTGTTGCTTGAGGTAGGTGTCGCCCATCACTGGAGCAATGAAGCCAGGAGTGTACTTTACACCCAGTGCATCTGCCTTTGGATCTGGACGGTCCAATGCCAAGTGGAAATGGAAGTTAGGATACTCCTTCTCCAATGCCAAGAAATCCTCCAAGAAGAATACCTCGTCAATAGCACGAGCACCATAGAAATAGTGCATCTCGCGGTAATTGGTCGTAAAGGTCTGAAGTATGTACATAATAAGAGCACATGTGAGCTCTTATATGCGATTGCTGAAGGCCTAATGACCCTATTTCTATGTGCCGTGTTATGTATGAAACTTTGATTAGATAATCACCCAAAGAGCCTCTATTTCTCGTGTTATTGAATGTCCTGAATGGACATTCAATGGAGCGTAGTTGTTTATTAGAGGCTCTGCGGCATAAAGATGACTAATCAAAGTTTCGTGATTATTGAACGAATTTAATAAAGTCGTTCAATAGGTCCTAGTTGATTGCTCCGGTGTATCCTAACTTCCATTATTCCTAGTAAGGACCGTCCAGATTCAAAGGCAGATGCACTCTTATGTAAATGTACACTCCTGGCTTCATTGCTCCAGTGATGGGCGACACCTACCTCAAGCAACACGACGCTCCAGAGGACATCGAGTACTACCTCTGCGGCCCTCCAATGATGTCCAAGACAGTGCTTGATCTCTTGCACTCACTCGGTGTAGAAGATGATATGATTATGTTCGATAACTTCGGAGGTTAATCAAATGGACCACCTTGAGTCCTCTTCAATCAACAGATTTTTCGAGGAATATTAGGATAACACACGCAAGTATGTGCGTGTGTTATTTATTCTAGGGTGTTTTTTGTGATTCCCGTGTATATCATCCTCGATGTCCAATTTTTCCTTGTAATGGGGGAGAAAATCCTTTGTAAAATTGACAGTTTGGGTTAATTCTTTTTAGCATTGTAGGATTCGACAGTCTTGACTTGGATGATGATTGCGGTATCACCCTGAGTGAGGGACTTGCTTTCTGTTGTGATAGTGCGGGTTACATTACATGAGGTAAGTCCCAATGCCATCGCAATAGATGTAGCAATAGCCAATGCGAGGTACTTGATTGCCTTGACAAGGCGTTGTTTTTGTGTGTCAATTAGTGGTTTCATGTTTCTGTGGTTTTGTGCCCTTTGGGCAGGTTATGTCACTTTGTGAGGTTGTGTGCGCTTTCGCAGGTGGTGTTGCCTGCGGCGAGGTATGTGCCTCGCCAGCAGAGAACATCATACATTATTACTTGCCTTCGATTTCATCGCGCATCAAGTTCCAGATATACTGGTAGAATGTTTTGTACTTGGTTTGTCTAATGAAGCCGACTTGATCCATTGCAATGTGGTTTGGATCCATCATACGGTCGCGAGTGGCTGCGCATATTTGGGTGAACAGGTCACGCCAAGCTCGTTCTGATGCAGAAACTGGAGTGGTGCGGTCGCCGTGTACGGATGTGTACTTGCGGTCGGAACGCTTGCGGTAGTTGTAGCAAGTGCGGTACTTTTTGGAGATTTTGCCCGAAAGGTGATGAATAGGGTCTTCGTAGGTTACAATAGCCATAGTTGATTTTGTTTAAAGATTAAAGTTTAGAGGTTAAAGGCAGGGATTAGAGTTTGGCGAGTTCTTGTGCCATCATGTAGCCGTGGAGAGACTTGTATTTGGTCTGCTTTTTGAACTCCTCTTTGTATGCTGCTCGTTGTTCAGGAGTGAGCGCCTTAACATTGGCAGAGGCTGTAG
>JAGBZD010000126.1 GCA_017628395.1 Paludibacteraceae bacterium
CTCGTTTCAGGTGCGAGTGTTGAGAGACGTGCAGGTTCGAGTCCTGTTTTGGGCACAACCTGATTCCGTAAGGAAAAAAGTGATCTTACAAATACGCAATCTTAAAGATTGCATTCCCTATAAAACCAAATCGAAAGTTACTTTCGATTTGAGAGGAGGAATGGCGGCAACCCAAATGCGCTCAGCGCATTTCATTGTTGCAAGCCAATTCCGACGAAGCGCAGGTGGTGAAATTGGTATACACGCTACTTTGAGGGGGTAGTGGTCGCAAGACCGTGTGAGTTCGAGTCTCATCCTGCGCACAAAAGAGAGGAAACTATGAAAATAGTTGCCTCTCTTTTTTTTAGGGATTTATATACCTATTGACACTTCGTGTTATTCCCGCCGCATTTACTTAAGATTAAGCGCACGAGTTTCGCATGAGGTCTATCGGGGTCCCTGAAAAATCTGTTGATTTTTGGGGAGAGGAGAAATGGCGGCAAGCCAAACTCGCTGCGAGTTTCATCTTGCAAGCCCATTTCGACGAAGGAGCGGTAGCAATTTATTACGGAGTACCTCGTAAAAGCGTGGCTATAGTGTGGAAAAAAGATTTATTTAGATTTCTGCCCGTAGGGCAAGGAGATATATGAAGTGTCAACATGTATATAGTTCCCTATAAAAAATATTTTAATATATAACCTTAATTGTTGTCTAAAATATTTAATTGGTGTCTAAAACATATGGTTATTATCGATCTCTTCTTTTTGTTTTGAGTTGCCAATGCGCCAAGCGCATTCTTCCAACTCAAACAAAATATGATCCTTGAATTGACAAAAATTGACAACTAAATTGACCTTAATTGTTGTCTAAAATATTTAATTGGTGTCTAAAATATATTGTATTAGATATGAGAAAAACGATTTTAATTGTAGCATTGTTGTGCAGCACGATGCTTTCTGCGATTGAGAAGGTACAGTTTCCTGAGTCATTTGCACAGGGATGGGATTCCTATATAGGAAAGATGGTGCAGATCACTACACCATTGTATGTCTGCGGCAACTATTACGACTCGCTTATCCTTTCACCAGAGCGACTCTATGTGCCTGAGGAGCGTGCCATGGGATTGGCAGAGGGCGATAGCACACAGTATTGGGCACTCAAGGCGGCTAATCGCGAGAATAGTTTACGCCTGTCGTGTAAGATCACCAACTACAAGGTGCGCACGGGAGCCATGTTGAAGAACCTGACGGCACGAGTGGTAGCACCAGGCAAACTGGTGACGGGCAACGCGCCTACCTTCCTCAACAACAAACCCGAAGCAAAACCCAAACTGCCCAAAGGTGGACTGCTCATCTGCGCAGCGAACATACAAAACTATTTCTATGATTTGGGTGGTTATGCTCACCCTAAAACGACCAAACAACAGCAGGCACTACAGACAGAGAAGATTGTCAAGGCATTCGCGCATATGAATGCTGACATTTATGCGCTATGCGAGATTCAGAAAGGAGATAGCGCGCCTCAGATGTTGGTCAATGCCCTGAATAAGCAGGTGAAGAAAGCGTGTTATGCCTACATCTCGCAGGGCTGGAGCAATGGCGATACATTATCCTGCGGGTATATCTATCGCACCGATTGCGTGCGTCCGTATGGAGAAGTGCAATATGCCTATCACGACACCAATAACCTGTACCACTATCGCATGGTGGCATGCGGATTCGAAGAGTTGAGCAGTGGCGAACGCTTTGTCCTGAACATCAACCACCTGCGCTCAAAGCGCGGAACGGGGGAGGAGTCCAACAGCAAGAGAATGGTGAATGTGGATAGTCTATTGGTGATGCTGAATAGGATAGAAGAAGAACAAGTGTTTGGCGACACGGATATACTGCTCGTAGGCGATTACAACGCGTATGCTTATGAACAACCTATCCAAACAATCGTACAAGCGGGCTATGTAGATATGGTGACAAAATACGACTCTACTGGCTACTCGTATGTGTATCGCAGCGAAGCGGGATATTTAGACCGCGTCTTTGCTTCGCCCAGCATGGCTACACAAGTGAAGGCGGTAGGTGCCTACCACTTGAATACCGACTATTTCTACAGTCGCGGATACAAACGCGGGCTGGACAATACCATGTTCCGCTATGCGGACCATGACCCTGTGCTGATACAGGTGCAACTCTCCCCCGCCCATATCCAATAACCAATACCCAATACCCCATATCCAATACCCATTATCCAATATCCATTATCCAATATCCATTATCCAAAAAAAGACATGAATAGTTTTTATACAATAGCATTATTGATTGCGTCCAATGTATTTATGACATTGGCGTGGTACGGCCATCTGAAGATGGCAGAGTTCTCGTGGTTCAAGACCTTGCCTTTGATTGGCGTGATTGCTTTGTCATGGGGCATTGCGTTCTTCGAGTACTGCTTGCAAGTGCCTGCCAATAGGATTGGTTTTGAAGGCAATGGTGGTCCGTTCTCGCTCATGCAGTTGAAGATACTGCAAGAGGTCATCACGCTGGTGGTGTTTGTTGTCTTCTCTGTGGTGGCGTTTCACATGCAAGTGAAGTGGAATCACATTGCAGCCGCCCTCTGCCTTGTAGCAGCGGTATATTTCGTTTTCGGCTTCAAATAGTCCCATACACAACGCTACACCACTCTACACAAAAAAAGCGTGTCACTGCTGACACGCTTTTTCTTTCTATGTAATATGAATTACTTCTTCCAGTTCAAGTGGAAAGCCACTTTCAAACCAAGATCCAAATAACCCATCTTATTTGCATAAGCATTGGTCATTGAGTTTGGTGTCAATTGGAACAGACCTTCTGCAGTTGGAGGAGTTACATCTACGATATATTTAGCATCTGGATTGTGTTTATAAGTACTAAATACACCATAATTAGCATACAAGCCTACGCTTACAGAGTGACCTGATTGCAATTGGTGCTCGTAGCCAAATTCGCCACCTACTGCGATGGTCAAATCAAACTGTTGGTCATTCACACCATCGTGAACAAATTCAGCCTCCTTGATTTCGCCTGTAACGACATTCTCTTTTACATTTACACCCATATCTACTAAGTAGGCATTGATGTCGCCATTCTTCAGTGTTTGTTTGTACGAAGCGTGTACTGGCAAAATAAACTTAGGACCTACATTCAAGAAGAGACCTTTAGGAGTAACCATTGAGAACATCACTGGTACCTCCAATTGGAGTTGACGGTTAGTAGCTGACACCTCATCCATATGAATGGTATAATCAATATCACCCTCTGAATGTTTGGTATATTGCTCATTTACATTTTTCAGGGTCTTACTATTTTGCATATATCCTATGCTCAAACCTGTGAGAAGACCCAAACGAATTTTCTCGTTGCCCTTTGCCCAATAGTGAGCATATTGCAAATCGAGCAATGCATCAAATCCCCATGTAGCACCGATTGCAGGTGTTGTTTGAGGCATCAATGATGCCAAGCCACCACGAACACCAACAGAGAAACGATTCACTTCGAAAGGAAGGTCAGGCACTACAGTGTCTTTCACTTCCGCTACGGTATCCTCCTCCACATACACTGCCTCCATCAATGCAGCTTCGGCAGCTAATCTTGCTGCTTCTTCAGCGGCTAATCGTGCAGCTTCCTCAGCAGCAGCGGCAGCTTCTGCAGCAGCGCGTTGAGCATCGATATACTCCTGAGTCTTATGTGCATTCAATGGAATCAAACTTCCTTGAGCAATCCAAGAGTAGATACCACGGAGCAATACACCAGTTGGTTTGGTCTTTGTACCCAATTGACGGATTTGGTGAGGAACACCATATACCCAACTGGACATACGCTCACCTGTCAAATAGCGCAAGCTATCTTGGTGAATCATTACACTATCACCTATCTCCATTGTAGCACCTGAGCCATAGACGAAAGCGACTTCTGAATCTGTTGGAGTAGAGGATGATTGAGCCAACAAGGCTGGTACCTGTGTGGTGGCAAAAATTGCCACCAACAGGGTTACCTTCAATAATTTATTATTCATGTTTGTTTTCATTTCTTTTCCTCCCATGATTATTTAACGATATATCGTAAGGTTACTTTTTCGCCATCGCTCTGTACTTCCACCATGTAATAGCCTGATATAGTTGCAGCCTTAAACATGAAGTCTGCTACTTCAGATGCTGTATGAACAGCTTGCAAATCACCTGTGGTGTTGTAAACACGAATCTCGGTTACAGCAGATGGGTTCAAATTCAACAGACGAAGATCTGCATTTGGACTTGCGATAGTTGGTACCAATTGAGGAGCTGGCGCAGATACAGAACTACTCAAGATTGTAGTACGCAAGATTTCCTCGCAATCGCCCTCTACCATATCGTGCAAAATCAACGCATAGTAGTCATCTGACAATGAAGAACCATCGAAGAAGGTGTAGTAGTAACCATTACCTACAGGAGCGTCATCACCAAGCATTGGATCAAGAGCATCTGTAGCTTTATCAACCTCACCAACCACCTTGAACCATTGTACATCCGCCTCTGCTGGTGTCCAGTCCCAGTCGTCGAAGATAGAGTCAATAGCATTCAGATTGATTACCAAGAGACGGTTACCATACTTGCTAACAGCTGGGATATGGTCGTAGCGAACATAGTTATCTGCATCTGGGATATGGAGATGCAAAGTTGCAGTATATTCGCAGCCATTCTCGTTGGTCAATGTCTCATCATAAGTGCCTGCCTCTGTATAAGGTTTACCATACCATTCCAAAGTTTCACCAGGACAGATAGTGTCGTATTCTACGACATCTTCAACCTCTGGCAATACGGTCAAGTTCAAGGTGTAGATGATACTATCGCAACCCAAAGAGTTCTTTATGGTATCACACACACTTTCACTGCGTTCTGCACCACGCCAATTATAGGTTTCACCATAGCATACGGTAGCGTTGTCTGCTGCCTCACGAACTACATCTGGCAATACCGTCAAGTTCAAGGTGTAGATGATACTATCGCAACCCAAAGAGTTCTTTATGGTATCACTTACACTTTCACTACGGTCTGCACCACGCCAATTATAGCTTTCACCATAGCATACGGTAGCGTTGTCTGCTGCCTCACGAACTACATCTGGCAATACAGTCAAGTTCAAGGTGTAGATGATACTATCGCAACCCAAAGAGTTCTTTATGGTATCACTTACACTTTCACTGCGGTCTGCACCACGCCAATTATAGCTTTCACCATAACATACGGTAGC
>JAGBZD010000017.1 GCA_017628395.1 Paludibacteraceae bacterium
ACCTTGGCTGGCGGTGAAGGTAGTGGTGAGGGCACCTGCGTTGAGTGCGCCGTGCACAGCACCTGCAGCACCTGCCTCAGATTGCATCTCTTGTACCAACACTGTCTCGCCGAAGAGGTTCTTGCGACCTGCTGCAGCCCATTCGTCCACATTCTCTGCCATGGGCGATGATGGCGTGATAGGATAGATGGCAGCTACCTCGGTGAACATATACGCGATATGCGCCGCAGCAGCGTTACCATCAAGGGTTAAATACTTTTTTTCTTTGTTCATAATTTTTATAGTTTTTTTAATTGTTGATTCGGGGTGTCCGGCGTCTGGCTTCCGGCTTCCACTTCTGGCTTCTGGCTGCAGGCTTCCTCTTCCGGATTCCGGCTTCCAGCGGCAGGCTTCCGGCTTTCATTTCTGGCTTCTGGATTCTAAAATCCAATGTTGGTGTCCATAAATGGTGTCCAGTATTGGGATAGCAGAATTAGTTAGGCAAATACCATGCCAAAGGCACATTAGTACAGGAAACCGAAGAGCCAAAGCGGGATATTCTTTTGGTTGCCGACTTCGAGATCGGCTATCGCGCTATAGCGTATGCCTGTCTTTTGTGGTGTAGTCGCCAGCGCGTCCATGTAGTACTTGCCGTCAATGATAAACATCGCACTACGGTCGGTGGCGTTGATCTTGTGGTTGCCGTGCAAGGTGGCATAGAAGAATGTCTCCGCTATGGCTTGCTTGTCTGGCTCGCGTGTGCAAGTGGCGTAGCACAAGTTAGGGTTTTGCATATATACCTTAGTAGGCTTAAGCGGGAACTGCTTGCCCTCTGGGTAAAGCATGTTCAATAGGCGCGCATCCTTGAGGTACTTGATATAGTTCATTGTAGTGGAACGAGAGCAGTCGATGGCTTCCGCGAGGCTGCTGACATTGAGGCTGCATGGCGTCTGCTGGAGCATAAGGTAGAGCAGTTTGCGAAGCTTTGGCAAAGAACTAACCTCAATCTGCTTCACCAACAACACATCCACCTCAAGAATCATATTCATCATCTTAAGGAGCGACTCGGAAAAGTCGTGTGGCTCCAAGAAGAGCGGATAATAGCCATGATGAAGATAGTCATTAAAGTAGTGCAAGGGTTTGATATGCTGGCATATCTGCTGTGCTATCTCAACATGATTTTTAAGAATGTCTTCCAGCGAATACACTGGTAGTTTGAGACCGAGTGTCACATTGAGGTACTCACGAAAACTAAATCCACGCAAGTTATATGGATGAACAATAGTACCTATATCACGATTATCTTCAATCAAACGCATAATAGAAGAAGCCGTGAAAATAATGTGCAAATTAGGATAACGAAAATAGCATTGGCTCAGTTCGCGCGACCAATTAGGATACTTAAACGCTTGATCAATGAGAAGCGTGGTACCCCCCGAAGCAACGAACTCGCCAGCAAAGTCCACGAGTGAATGCTCGGTGAAGTAGAAATCATTGAAATTCACATAGAGCATACGCTGCGCAAGCTCAGGATTTTTCTTGAGCATCTCCTTGGCATAGTTAAGCAAGAAGTCCGTTTTACCGACTCCTCGTCCACCTTTAACAGCAATCAATCTGTCGCCCCAATTGATTTCATCCATCAAAACGCGTCTCGCAGGCACATGCACATGCTCAACTAAATAATCATGGGTCTTCTTAAACGCTTTTAACATGCTATATTCTTGTTTTTGGTACCACTTACATTAGAACAAACCTTTCGCGCTGCAAAGGTACTACTTTTTTTTCAAAACTGCAATATCCAGATTGCATTTTTTCAAAAAAAATGTCGATTATCACCAGTAAACACATGGTGAAGGGCAGTTAATCATCGGTGAAGTAGCAACGAGAAAAAGAAAGTCCCCGAGCGTTGCTCGAGGACCTCATAGAAAGCAATACTGCAATTTATCCTTTGGAAATTGCGCCGCTTGGGCAAACATCAGCACAAGTGCCGCACTCAGTGCACAAGTCAGCATTAATTGTGTAAATGTCACCCTCAGAAATTGCGCCCATTGGGCACTCATCAATACATGTACCACATGCGATACATTCGTCAGAAATTACATAAGCCATAATTCGATAATTTATAGTTAATTAATAATTAATATTTCAATTTTGGTTGAAATGCGACTGCAAAGGTACAACAAAAAAATCAAAGTACCAAATATTAGGGATTAAATTTTATAAAAAATCTTTTTCACTTTTTCTTTTTTGCTGTTTGCATGGCCGCCATTAGTCGGGCATTAGGTCCTGTTAACTGTTTATCAACCAGTCCTTTTTGTTTGGCAAAGGAGGTCCAGTTCTTAGCACCTTTTTCTTTGAGCGGCATCCCCAATTGCAGGTAATGACAATAGGCAATACCGAGTGCATCGGTGGCGTCAAGTTTCTTGGGCATGCGTTCAGGGGGGATATGTAGGAATCGCTGCAGCATGTCCGCGACTTGGTGTTTGTCGGCATGTCCGTTGCCCGTGATAGCCATCTTGACTTTCATCGGCGAATACTCCACCACAGGCACATCTTTGGAGAGTGCTGCTGCGATAGCCACTCCCTGCGCATGCACGATTTTAATCATTGTTTGCGGGTTCTTGTCCACGAACTGCGACTCAATGGCGAGGACAGACGGATGATATTTCTCAATGAGTTCTTGCAAGAAGAAAAATTCCTTTTGCAAGCGTGCATACTGGTCGTCCAGTTTATGCACATCATACACGCCAAAGTCCAATATTTCGACCTTGCTGCCGACGGTGTGGATGAGGGCATAGCCCATGTACAAAGTACCCGGATCGACACCTAATATAATATGTTCTTTTACAAGCTTATCAAGCATTGCAGCGTATTGCCTGTCAAGTTCTATTGATTATTATCGGAATCTAATCGTTCTCGGCTACGCAGAGCACCACGAAAAACAATGACGACAGCACCTGCGACCAACAGATAATCCGCGCATTGCTGCTTCAGCACACTCAACACTGCACCCACAAGCAACAAGACAAGACCAACAATCAAAAGAATATTACTCCATCGAAAACGCATATGAAATATGATTTATAGTTATGGTTCTACAATGTACACATCCTCATTGGGAGCATGCATGCGATACTCCTCGCGCGCGAAGTGCTCAAGACTATCTGTGTTGTCCAGCATTTGAATCACCGACTGCGCCTCACGAATTTCCTGCTGGGTATCAACAATCTGTTCTTTGACCATACGAATCTTTCTTGCTCGTTTCATGTAATGAACAAGACTATTATCCCCCATAAAAAGGAGCATTAGTAAAAACACATAAATAGCGATGGCATATTTATTAATCAGTACTTTACGCACTTTTTGCCACATTGTTTTTTCTTCCATAGACAAATTTCTATAATTTTTCTGCAAAGATAATGCAATTTTCCGAAACAAACAAAAAAAAGCAATAATTTTGATACAAATAATAAAAATAAAGTACATATTTGCACAAATCATTTTTTTTTTGTACTTTTGCGGGATATTTTACAGATACAACACTAACCCTATTTTATGCGACATCTATTTTATTTCATCGTATTCTTCTGCGCTATTACTCAAAGCGCAATGTCTCAAACTATTGTTACAATAGAAGATACTGAGAATTGGGCCAACACCGAATTGCAACCATACATTGGAAAGACCATAACATTTGCGACTCCTATGTATGTCACCAACAATTATAACAATTCGCTCACAATTTCTCCTCGCAGGATATTTACTCCCACCAACCAAGCTTATCCTATGAGTGCAGAATACAATCAGTTGATTACTCTAAATAACAAAGGTACTATTACCCTGACGGGTGTATCAGCATATCATCGCATTGGTGAACGAATGCTGAACTTAACGGTAAAAGTAAATAGTACTTCAAGCGTTGCTTTTCAATCCTGTGAATGGTCTGGCAATAGTCGTGCAGATTTAGAGCGCGGTTATGACAAAGAATTGGTGAATATGCTCGGCGAGGCATCTATCATCGTTTGTTGCATGAACTTAGAATATTATTTGGTAGAAAACTTAGGTAGCGGAAGTATGGGTCCAAAGACAAGAGAAGCCCACCAAAAACAGCGCACCAAAGTGAGCAAAGCATTGGCGAAGATTAATGCGGACTTGTATGGGTTTGTAGAAATAGAACAAGGACAAAGTGCTTTGGCAGAAATCGCGAGTGATTTGACTAAAAACACGGGGCGTAATTTCACCTATATCAACGATAAAGGTTCTGCCAACGGAACATATACCAAAGCTGGATTTGTGTATTGCTCCGATTTGTTGGAACCTTACAGAACACTGCGTGAGAATAACACAGGTGTATCAGAGCGCAAGAAGACACAGGCTTTTGTAGAGAAAAGCACGGGCGAGAAATTCCTCTTCTCGGTAAATCACTTCAAAGCTAAGAGCGGAAAAGGTAGTGGCGACAATGCGGATAAAAAAGACGGGCAGGGAAGTTTCAATGGCGATCGCGTGCGTGAAGCAAAATCCTTGTTAGCGAATTACCATAAAGATTGTGTATTTTTTAATGATAGCGACATTCTAATCATGGGCGACTTGAATGCCTACGCCATGGAAGATCCTATCACCACTCTTAGAAACGGAGGTATGACGGACTTGCATCGTGCCTTTCATGCGGATAGCAGTTATAGTTATGTGTATCATGGTCAAACTGGATATTTGGACCACGCTTTGTGCAATAGCACTCTCTACCCACAAGTGACTGGCATGGTAGGTTATCACATCAATTCGGACGAGAGCGACCAATATACCTACGACAAATCGAACGACCAGACCATGTTTCGCTGTAGCGACCATGACCCTGTCATTGTAGGCCTGCGTTTGGACAGCACACGCACGCATCATCCCGATGTAAGCATCAATAGTTATCATGTCTATTATCAAGGCTCAACACCAGTTATCAGTAACGCACAAGGAGGTTATTATACCATTTACAGAGTGGATGGTTCGGTCGTAAGACAATCCAATATCCACACCAACGAAGAATATGTGCATGGTTTGGCACAAGGATTGTATATCATTAACATATATGGTCAAGGCAAATGTTTGCAGACGAAAATAATTGTGCCCAAATCTCTATAATGACTATTCCCAAAATGGATTTATTTTCACAAATACATAATGCTGAGCGCGAAGAGTTAGTATCTCTGCGACGCGAGTTACAAGAGGCAAACTACAAATACTATGTAGAGAATGCTCCTACTATGTCGGACTATATGTTTGACCAGAAATTGCGTCGTTTGCAAGACTTAGAGGCATTGTACCCTGATATGTTTGACGCGAACTCGCCCACACAGAAAGTCGGCTCCGACCTGATAAAGGCGAAAGGCGAAAGGTTAAAGGTTAAAGGCACGGAGAAGGGGAAAGGCTTTGAGCAAGTGGCGCACAAGTATCCCATGTTGTCGTTAAGCAATAGTTATTCGCGGGAGGAGATTGCCGATTGGATTGGTAAATTACCGAAGCATGTAGAGATTGTGTGCGAGTTGAAATACGACGGACTTAGTATCTCGCTTTGGTATGAACATGGGGTATTGACGAAAGCATTGACACGAGGAGATGGCACAAAAGGTGACAATGTCATTGATAATATCAAGACTATTGCTGCGATACCGCAGCGTTTGTCGAATATCGGGGAGCAGGGAGCGGATATAGGATTTATTGAGTTACGCGGTGAAGTGCTATTGCCATGGGCGGCATTCGAGCGACTAAACAAAGAACGCGAAGTGCAAGAGGAAGCACTGTTTGCGAACCCACGCAACGCGGCATCAGGCACACTCAAACTGCAAGACCCCAACGAGGTAGCACGCCGCGGATTGGACTGCTACCTATATTATATGTTAGGCGACAATCTGCCTGCCAACACACATTATGACCGCCTGCAGATAGCCAAGGCATGGGGATTCCCCATTAGCGACTCGGTGAAAGTTTGCCACAATTTGGAAGAAGTGATGGAGTACATCGCATATTGGGATGTAGAGCGCAAGAACTTGCCCGTAGCCACCGATGGCATTGTATTGAAAGTAAATAACATCGCCCAACAAGAGGAATTAGGATACACCGCTAAATCACCTCGTTGGGCAATAGCGTACAAGTTTCCTGCGGAGAAACAGCTCACACGCCTCAACGCCATCACCTATCAAGTGGGCAGAACGGGCGTGGTGACTCCTGTCGCCAATTTGGAACCAGTACAACTCTCTGGTACTACCGTACAACGCGCCACCTTGCACAATGAGGATTTCATTCGCCAATTGGACATCCGCGAGGGCGATATGGTATGGGTAGAGAAAGGCGGCGAGATTATTCCGAAAGTCATTGGACGAGAGGAGAAAGGCGAGAGGCAAGAGGCGAAAGGCGAGGTATATACATTCCCGACGAATTGTCCGGAATGTGGAGCGAAGTTGGTGCGTGTAGAGGGCGAAGCGGCATGGCGTTGTCCGAATGAAGCAGGTTGTCCGCCACAGATTAAGGGCAAGATGGAGCACTTCGTTTCGCGCAAGGCGATGAACATAGACGGACTGGGTAGCGAGACTATCGACCTACTCTACTCACAAGGATTGCTCCACAATATCGCTGATATTTACGCCCTCCAGCAAGAGGACATTGCCCGCCAAGAGCGCCTTGGCGATAAGTCGGCACAAAACATGTTAGCAGGTATAGAACAGAGCAAGCAAGTGCCTTGGGCACGCGTATTGTTTGCCCTTGGCATACGCATGGTAGGCGAGACAACTGCCAAGAAGATTGCCCGCCGTTTTCCCAGCATAGACCAACTGCAATGGGCAACAATGGAGCAACTGACCGCTATCGACGATGTGGGCGAACAGATTGCCAACAATATCATTGCTTACTTCAACAGTCTCAGCAATCTGGAGATTATCAATCGTTTGCGCCAAGCAGGCGTGCAGATGGAGAGTCAAGAGGAGGAGCAGCAACCTCAATCCGATATACTGCAAGGCAAAAGCATTGTGGTATCGGGTGTATTTAGCCGCCACTCGCGTGACGAATACAAAGCAATGATTGAAGCCCATGGCGGAAAGAATGTGGGTTCTGTGAGCAAGAAGACCAGTTTCATTCTCGCAGGCGAAAACATGGGTCCCGAAAAACGCAAAAAAGCAGATGCATTAGGTGTTTCTATGCTCACGGAAGAGGAGTTTTTGCTAATGCTCAACAACGAATAAGTAACCTATATGAACATACGACAAACGATATTTCAATTCATACTGCGCCGTCAGGCGAAGCGGCAAGTGGTGATGCGTCCATGGGATAAGGTGCGCACGGTGGCTATCCTCTACGATTGCGGCACACCCGCTGCTATTGAGCGTATGTTGGAAACAGAGAACAAACGCATTGATTTCTTCACCCTTCCAGACAAGAAAGAAATCAATTGGCTAACCCATAGTCCTTCCTCTTCGGTGCAATATCACCTGCGCGCATATCAATACGATTTGCTTATTGATCTCACCCAGCAGTCTTCGCTCACGATGCAGTATATGGCCATGTATTTCCGTGCTGATTTTAAGGTCGGCAGACAAATATGCGACGGCATACACGATTTGACAATCCACACCCCCGCACAATCGACACCCGACTATCTGTTGGAACAGATTTTGCGGTATATACAAATGTTCACCACAAAACAAACAAAACAATGAAAGGTTTAGGCACAGCACTCATCACTCCATTCAGCGATAATGGTAGTATTGATTATTCTGCACTTGCTCATTTGATAGAACATCAGGTGGCAGGAGGTGTTGACTATTTAGTTATCTTGGGTACGACAAGCGAAGCCCCTACCCTATCCATAGAGGAACAAGAACAAGTGATAGCATTTGTTGTAAAGCAAGTGGCAGGTAGAGTGCCATTGGTATTGGGTGTAGGAGGTAATGACACGGCTGCATTAGTGGCTCGTATTCAGACGCTATCCCCTATCCTGCAACAACATTTTGCCGCTATACTATCGGTGACACCTTACTACAATCGCCCCCCACAAGAAGGGTTATATCAGCATTTCTGCGCTGTAGCCACAGCAAGCCCAATACCTATCTTGCTGTATAATGTACCTAAACGCACGGGCGTGAACCTCTTGTCTGAGACCACCCGCCGTATCTACGATGCTCATCCTGATAAGATTATGGGCATCAAGGAAGCGTGCAATAGCGTGGAGCAGTTTGCAGAAACGGTAAAGATTGCCAATGGCGACTTTGCTGTGATTAGTGGCGATGATGACTTGGCTTATGAGATGATGCGTGCGGGCGGTGATGGACTCATCAGCGTAGCCAGCAACGCTTGGCCTGCTGCCATGCGCCAGTTGGTACACGAACAGAGCGCACTGATACAACAACAGTATGCGCATCTTATCCACCTGCTTTTCGTGGAGGGCAATCCTGGTGGTATCAAGACGGTACTGAGCGAAATGGGGTTAATCAAAAATGTATTACGCTTACCATTGGTGGCTAATACGCCCAACCATCAAATGGTAATACGCAAAGCACTACAATACCACATAGAAAAAGAGCAGGACTAAATCCTGCTCTTCATTTTTAGTATCCCATTACAAAATCTTTCAGTCGTTCCCAGAAGGATTTCTTTCGAACAATGTTGTAAGAGGGTGTGAGATTATAATCCACATCGGTGTCGTCCAACGCCTCTTTAATCTTCACCTCCAGCAAGTCAGCATATGCGCGGAAACCATAATCGGTGAGGTGCACACCATCTACAGTGCCCTCCATCTCAGGACCAATCTGACCATCATGGGTCATATAATAGAGTCCTTTAGGGTTTTCTGCCTTATGCAAATCGTAGCCACGACGGAAAGCGGCGTTCTTCTTAGGCAAATAGTCTGCAAAATAGCTATCATGACGCGTATATGGATACATGATTCCCTCAACCATGATGATAGGCACTTCTGGACGAAGGGTACGAAGAATGTTGATGAAATCATAAGTAGCTGTATCACAGCGGTCTTCGGTGCAGTTAGGAACAGGGTCAATCACATAGCAGATAGCGTCCTCAATGCTTGCCAAAGCTTCTGCGATGTAGAAATCCATGCGTGCATTACCCGAAGTAGCAAGGTTCACACACTCCAGATTGTATTCGCGTTGGATTATCGCACTTGGCACCATGCCCACTCGACTGGCACAACCGCCTTGCTGGATACTCGTACCATAAATGACAATCTTACCCATTTGGCGAGGGTTCTCCACGCGTGGCATAGTGAGGTCAGCAGTAGAGTCCACACCAATTTGCAGCCAATTGATGCCATCATAGAGTGGCAAGTAAATCATATATTCGTGCATCTCGCCATCGAGATTCTCCACATAGAGTTTGGATTGGATAGAGTCTGCAATTAGATTCTTTTCTTGTGGGCGAGCGGTATTGACATGTTCCCATACATTACGCTGTTCGTTGAGGTAATAGAGGTCGGTGCCTTTGATACCCGTCATCGCCATATGTTGCATATGGAAATTGTTCTTCAAGTTATATTGTGCAGCAATACGCTTGCTATTGGTAGCGAAACGAACAGCAATACCTGCCGAATGGTTGTACAACCAAGCTTGCTCCTCGCGGCAGCTATCCAAGAACTGCTGCGGAAGGCGGGTGTAAGGTTCGGTAGTATTGTCCCAACCCTTGTTAATGATCTGGAACTTAGTAGCATCCTCGTAGCGGAAACCTTGTAATGCGTCCGCGTTTGCAGTAGTGACAAACAATAAGAGGAAAAGGAGTGAAATGGTAAAGGAGTTTTTCATAGGTGTGGAGTTGTATAGAGTTGTATAGAGTTGTATAGAATTGTATAGAATTGTTTAGAATTGTGTAGAATTGTTACGCGCGCACGCGATATGTAACTAAATAAGGTGTCTTGCCAGGCAAGAACACCTTATTAGTTTTTGTTCACATCTAATTAGATAGACTTCTTCGCTTGCTCAACGATAGCTTTGAACGCTGCTGGTTGGTTCATCGCCAAGTCTGCGAGGACTTTGCGGTTGATTTCGATACCAGCTTTCTTGAGTGCGCCCATGAGTTGGCTGTAGCTCAAGCCCTCCAAGCGTGCACCCGCGTTGATACGCTGAATCCACAAAGCACGGAAGGTGCGTTTTTTGTTCTTACGATCGCGATAAGCGTACTGGAGACCTTTCTCCCAAGTGTTTTTGGCAACTGTCCAAACATTTGCACGGCCACCAAAATTGCCTCGTGTGAGGCTCAAAATCTTCTTACGACGGTTGCGCGAAGCAACGTGATTGACTGATCTTGGCATAGTTTTACTAATTTAATAAATTTGGTGGTTAAT
>JAGBZD010000127.1 GCA_017628395.1 Paludibacteraceae bacterium
GTTGTTGTTTATGTTGTCGTTAATATCAATATCCTTGTAATATTTGGTAATTTTGGTTTAATTGTATATAATTTTGGTTTAAATATGAAACGCCTTATTCCTTTAATAGCCCTTTTCGTCCTCGTTTCCTGCCAACCTAAGGATCCTATAGAGCAACGCATTGACTCCCTTCTCGCTCAGATGACCCTCGCGGAGAAGATAGGTCAGATGAACCAACTCGACCCTTCGTGGAGTGCCGAAGAGAAGGAAGCACAAATTCGTGAGGGCTTGGTGGGCTCGATTTTCAATATCGTTGATCCCAAAGAGGTGAATCGCCTGCAACGCATGGCGGTCGAGGAAACGCGTTTGGGTATTCCTTTGCTGGTAGCGCGCGATGTCATTCATGGTTTCCGCACCATCTATCCTATTCCATTAGGACAAGCTGCCACTTTCAATCCCGAGTTGGTAGAAGAGGCCGCTCGTCTTACTGCTGACGAGGCTGTGCAAACGGGTGTGCGCTGGACCTTCTCCCCTATGGTGGATGTGGCGCGTGACCCTCGTTGGGGACGCGTAGCAGAGGGGTATGGCGAAGATACCTATCTCACTTCCGTCATGGGTGCTGCTGCGGTACGCGGTTATCAGGGGAGCGACTCTATTGTTCGCCTTGCTGCTTGCGTAAAGCACTTTGCTGGCTACAGCGTATCCGAAGGCGGACGCGACTACAACTCCACATGGATTCCTGAGGTGCAACTCCGTGAGACTTACCTGCCACCGTTCAAGGCAGCTTTGGATGCGGGCTCACTCTCCATCATGTGTGCTTTCAACGACATCAATGGTGTACCTGCTTCGGGCAACAAACACCTCAATGTAGATATCCTTCGCGACGAATGGCAGTTCGATGGCTTGCTCGTATCCGATTGGGGCTCTATTGGCAATATGGTTGCACACGGTATCTCTACCGATCTCTGCCAGACTGCCGCCCAAAGTCTGGACGCGCAAGTGGATATGGATATGCAGAGCAATGCGTACCTGTGGTATCTCGACGACCTCGTTGCGCAAGGCAAAGTCAGCGAGAAGCAACTCGACGCTTGCGTGCGCAATATCTTGCGCATGAAGTTCCGTCTCGGTCTATTTGATAATCCTTATGGCTATATGGAGGACAGCCCTACCTACTTCGCTCCCGAGGCTCTTGCAGCTGCCCAACGCGCTGCCGAAGAGTCCGCAGTATTGCTGAAAAACAACAATACCTTGCCTTTAACCTCTAACCTTTCACCTTTAACCTCTAAACCAACGGTTTTAGTCTGCGGACCATTATCTCACGCTCAGCACGACCAAAACGGTACTTGGTGCTTCGATAAGGTGGACTCCATGACTATCACTCCGCTGATGGCGTTCCGTGAACTGGCAAAGCAAGGTGAGATTCGCCTTATTGAACAAACGGGCAAGCACTGGTCACGCGAGGTAAGCCCAAGCAATATCGCTTCTCTCACTCGTTTGGCTCGCCAAGCCGATGTGGTACTCTATTTCGGTGGTGAAGAGAGTATCTTGTCGGGCGAAGCACGCTGCCGTGCGCATCTCAATCTGCCTGGCGACCAAAGCGCTCAACTCCGTGCGCTCAAGGCTACGGGCAAACCTGTGGTGCTCACTGTCATGGCGGGTCGCCCATTATGCATAGGCGATGATATTGCTGCGGTGGATGCATGTCTCTATGCTTTCCACGGTGGCACCATGCAAGGTCCTGCGTTGGCTAATCTCATCATGGGTAAGGTAGCACCTTCGGGTCGCCTGCCTATCACTTTCCCTAACGCAGAAGGTCAGATCCCATTGTATTATAACAAGAAGAACACAGGTCGTCCTACCGACCACCCTGTGTTGATTGACGATATCCCTGTAGGCGCAGGTCAGTTCTCTATTGGCGAATCCAGCTATTGGTTGGAGTATGGCGATCTGCCGCTCTATCCATTCGGCTATGGCTTGACCTATACCACCTTCGAGTACGGTCCCGTTGTCCTCTCCGATAGCCTTATTACCTCATCGCCTCATCGCCTTATCGCCTCCTGTGAGATTACGAACACAGGCAATCGCGAAGCAGTAGCCGTCCCTCAGCTCTATATCCGCGACCTCGTGGGTTCGCTCACACGCCCTGTTCGCGAACTCAAGGGTTTCCAACGCGTGAGTATTCCTGCAGGTGAGTCGCGTACAGTGACCTTCACGCTTACTGAAGAAGATTTAGCTTATTGGCATTTGGCTGAAGGTATAACCTTAGGTGCGGACGGTACTTATGCGCATAGTGCAGAACTCGGCGACTTCCATGTATGGATTGCACCCAACGCTGCCGAAGGTCAACCTGCAAAATTTACATTAAAATAATAACTAATAACCCATAATTTATAATTCAAAATTCATAACTCATAATTCAAAATTCATAATTACCTATAGTATGCCTCTCATTTGCCCCTTATCTCCATTGGAACCTCATTGGAAGCTCATTGGAACCTGATTGGAACATCGCCGAGAGATGACCGAGAGATCACCGAGTGACGACCGAGAGAAAAGCAAGAAAAAAACAGATAATACTAACTTAAAATTAAATTAATATGAAAAAACATTTCTTAAAATCATTCGCACTACTCGCGATGCTGTTTAGTGCGCTAACCCTCTCCGCACAATCAGGTGTGGACTGGAGTATGTATGAATTCCTCGGCGATGGCGCTGGTGGAGGTGCTTATTCCAATAAGTACAAAGTAGCAAAAGTAGATGGTATGAATGTTGTTAATATCCAAACAGGCGGTGTTTGGGGGGCTTCTATCGGAATATATACAAATTTCCCAGCTGCAGGTATTACATGTGATTTATCTGATTATTCTGTAGATGGAGCAGGTATGCTTATGCACTTATCTTCATTTACTGCTAAAGAAACTAAAGTAAATGTAACATATGCAACGGGTTCATGCACTTTCTGGGTATATTACGCGGATGGAATCGATGGCGGTAGTGACACTCCTGCAACTCCTACTGAGATCTTAGATGTAAACTTCGCTCTTACATCCAATGGATCTTCAGCAGAAGCAACATCAGGTGATGCTACTGCTGCTATTGACAATAACGCAGGTACTCGTTGGGAATCTGCACAAGCAGATCCTCAAACTTGGATATTGGACTTGGGACAATTACGTATCTTCAATACTCTTGAAATCGTTTGGGAAGGTGCGTATGGAAAAACATTTACCGTTTCTGCAAGTGATGATAAGGAGAATTGGACACCTATATGGACTGTTGAAGGTCAAGCATTAGCAGGTTTCCCTTATACACAAACACAAAAGATAGATAAAACTACTGCACGTTATATCCAATTCCATGGTACAGAACGTGGTACAGGATATGGCTATTCATTCTGGGAGTTCCGTGTATATCTTGCAGGTGAAAGTACATTTACTTCATTGGAAGCAACACCAACTACCAATCTCTCAAAGGTAGGCGAAGGTAATGCTATCACTCTCACTCCAAAAGACCAAAATGGTAAACCTATGGCTGATGTAGGTGAAGTAACCTATACTATCACTCCTGCTGGTGCTGGTACTATCACCAACAATGTATATACTCCTGCAAGAATTGGTTTGGCTTCTATTGTTGCGACTATAGGCGAAGTAAGTGCTCCTGCATTTGAAGTATTTGCTTATGATGGAGAAAATGTGGCTTTGAGTCCAGATATCAATAATAGCAAAATCATTGCTCAATCCGAATTCGCTCCAAGCGGTACAGATGCTTGGCATGCAATTGATGGCAACGAAGGTAGCGTATGGCAAGGTTCTGCTACCAATGGTGGTGCTGGCGATGAGGCTGCCCGTACATACGATTCTTGGTTTATTGTGGATTTCGGTGGCTACTACGACATTAACCTTGTTACTATCCAATTCGAAGGTGCTTGCTCACAAGAATATCATGTGGACTTCTCTGCGGATAATGCGACTTGGAATCAGGCATACAATTATGTTGGTGCCGCCAATGTAAATCCCCACACCCAACTAATCTATGGCGCAGACCTCCAAAATACTACCAAAGTTCGCTATGCTCGTTTCTACAGCACTAAGGCTGCGACACAATGGGGTATGAAGATATTTGAGTTCAAAGTATTTGGAACACCATGGGTTGCACCTGAAGATGATGTAAAACCAGTTATGGGAATGGCATCACTTGTATCGAAAAACGGAAATAGTGTGGTAATTGCGGTATCTGCTACCGATAATACCAATATCAAAGGATACCGTGTAAAAGAAGGAACATACAATAAAATAGTACTACCTAATGGAGAAGGAAACATTACTGTTGATAATCTCGAATATGGCAGTCATACTCTTACAATTACCGCAATAGATGAGGCTAACAATGAATCAGACAATAATGCTTCTGTGGAATTTACTTTAGAGGTTCCAGAGATTACTGATGTGAACTTTGCCCTTACAACCCAAGGATCTTCTGCTACTGCATCAGAAGGAAATGCAGTAGAGGCTATAGATGATAATATGGCTACTCGTTGGGGTACAGGACAAAGCGATCCTCATTGGTGGGTAGTTGACTTAGGACAATTACGCATATTCAATACTATCCAAATTGTGTGGGAAGGTGCATATGGTAAGACATTCACTATCGAAACAAGTTCCGATAATTCCGATTGGGATTTGGCAGCTACCATTACGGATCAAGAATTAGCTGGATTCCCATATACACAAACTATCAGTATTGATAAAACCACCGCTCGCTATGTGCGCTTTAATGGTACAGCTCGTGGAACACAATGGGGCTATTCATTCTGGGAGTTCCGCGTATATCTCGCAGGTGCAAGTATCTTAACATCATTAGCAGCACAGCCTGCATCCAATCTCACCAAATTAGGAGAGAGCAATGCCATTACTATTACTCCAAAAGACCAAAATGGTACCATAATGGCTGATGCGGGCGAAGTTGTTTACACCATCACTCCTGCTGATGCGGGTACCATCACCAACAATATTTACACACCTGCAAAAGTAGGTATTGCAACTATCGTGGCTGCTATTGGAGAGGTGAAAGCAGAGGCATTTGATGTCATTGCATACGAAGGAGAGAACATCGCGCTCAGTACAAATATGGCAACCGATAATAAGATCTATGAACAATCTTCACCTTCAGAAGGAGCTGCTAATGCATTCTTTGCTATAGATGAAAATGATAATGGTGTGTGGCGTGGTGCGCCAACAGAAGCAAATACTGGCGCAGATGAAGCATCTCGCACATATGATGCATGGTTCGTTGTTGATTTTGGTGCGTACTATGACATCAATTTAGTGACTATTAAATTTGAAAATGCTTGCTCACAAAAATATCATGTAGATTTTTCAGAGGATGCAACAACTTGGAATACTACATACAATTATGAGGGTAATGCAGGATGGAACGCTCATACAGCCTGTATAGCAGGTAGTGATTTGCAAAATGCTACAAAAGTACGCTATGCTCGTTTCTATAGTACAATGGCTGCAACAGAGTTTGGTGTGCAAATCTACTCTTTCAAAGTATTTGGTACACCATATGTAGCTGCAGGTGATACAGAAAAACCAGTAATGGGAACGGCTACACTCGTTTCAAAAACACATAAGAGTGCGATTATTGCTGTGTCTGCAACTGACAACGATGAAGTGGGTTCATATCATGTAGTATGTACCAATCCTGCTTACGAGCAAACGCTAATACCTACCGAGGGACAAATTACACTCACAGGCTTAACTGCTGCTACAGCTTACAACTTCACCATTACTGCTATTGACCTCGCAGGTAATGAGTCTGAAAATGCAGCTACAGTGGAATGTACAACCAATATATACAATGCAAAACCAACTTCTGCTCCTACCCCTCCAACCCATGACGCAAAGCAAGTAAAATCCGTATTCTCTGATGTTTATGGTGGTACCTTCTCTGCAATGGAAGGTTGGGGACAAGCTACACAATTCGAGGAGTTGAATTTTAATGGTGATTATGTACGCTACTATACCAACCTAAATTATCTTGGTTGGGCAACAGGTTCTCCTATCAATGCTTCTGTAATGGAGAAATTGCATCTGGACATTTGGGCAGCAGAAGATGCTACAATAATAATCGTACCTATTTATGGAGGTCCTGGATTAGTTACGGATGATCAAAAAACAAAAACTGTCACAGTTAAGGGACAAGAATGGAATAGTATTGATTTGACCCTTGCTACAGACTTTGCAGGTTTGAATTTGTCATCTATTTACCAATTCAAGTTCGATGCACCTCAAGGAACTGACAAATTCGCAATTGATAATGTCTATTTCTATACCACACAAGTTTCTTCTGATGTAACTCCTCCTGCTAACTTGACCGTTACTGCTGTTCCTTCATTTACAACTGCGGTAATTAACTGTCAAGCAACGGATGAATCAGGTAGCATTTCCTATGAGGTTTATTTTGGCGCAGAACTCAAGGGTACAGGTAGTGCAGATTCTGGCGCAACTGCATCTATTACTGTTACCAACCTCCAACCAAACCGTGAGTTCACCATGACCGTGATTGCTACTGATGTATATGGCAACAAGTCTCCCGAGACTGTGGATGTGACCTTCACTACATTAGCATATCCTGATCCTGCTCCAACACCTATTTGGAAAGCAGAAAATGTATTCTCTATCTACTCTGATGCATACGCATCACAAGCTAATCGTGCATTCGGTTGGTGGGGAGCTTCTACCGTAGAAGCAGTGGCAGAGTTGGCCATAGGCGACGATGCTTTGCAATATACCACAAGCACCTATCTTGGATGGTCGCTTAATAATGACAACACTATCGGTGATGTTAGCGCATACCCATACCTCCATATGGATATTTATGTAGAGAATGCTGGTTCTATTCAGTTTACTCCTATTTGGGGTGCAGAGGCATTGAAGACATATACTCTCGATGCTGGTTGGAATTCTATTGATATTGACCTAACAGCAGAATTTGCAGGTATCAACCTCGCGAATATTTATCAACTTAAATGGGCTGCTATGCCAGCTACCTGCTTCATAGACAATGTATATTTCTACAGAGTTGTCATAGATGAAGATGTTGATTTGACTCAACTGAATAATGGTATGGTTTATGATGTCACACTCAAACGCAACTTCGCTATGGGCGATGATGGTTGGAACACCATATCTCTGCCATTTGCTTTGAATGCGCAACAAATTGAAGACATCTTTGGTACTGGTACTAAAGTCACCAAATTGACTTCTTCTAATCTAATTTCTTCAACAGAAATAGATTTGCAATTTGTTGAAGTAACTGCTATGGAAGCAGCCACACCTTACCTGATTCATCCAACAAATAATGTGGATGCAGGCGCTTTGGTTGAAGATGTTGTAATCAATGTAACACCTAACATTATTGAAGCTGGCATTACCCAAATGATACCTGTGCTCAAAACAGAGAACTTTACAGGTAAAGATAATGCCTTCTTCTTGGGCCCAAATGACAATCTCTACAACCAATCAGGTGATGGTAAGATTATGGGATTGCGTGCATACTTCAAATTCTCCACATTGACCCCTGCGCAATTGAATAATCTTCGCGCTCGCGTGGTATTCAATGAGAATACAGAAACAGGTGTGGACAACCTCATAACAGACGAAGCACCAACCAAGATGATTCAAAATGGTCAACTCGTCATCATCCGCAATGGCATTAAGTATAATGTACAAGGACAAAAACTATAATAACAAACGAAGGGCAAGGGAAGAACAGCGGCGAAAGCCGCATCTTCCTCGCCTTTACACCCTACACTTTCCGCTATACTCTATAGTTATTAGTAATATAAACTTATAAAAAATATTAATGAATTATGAAAAAAGAATATTCAGCGCCTCAATCTGAGATTGTTAAATTGGAAGGAACCAACATCATGTACAATATAAACACTGGCTCCGGAGCAGATAGACCCATCCCACAATAATTGACACCTCCTCTCCGCAGGGCATACCCCTGCGGAATGGAGGAAATTAAACAGTTTTGCCATCCGCATTTACTGAAGATAGCGGATGAGCGAAGCGAGTGTTAGCGTATGGTAATTTATTACGGAGTACGCTGCAAAATAAGATTAGTTTAGATTTCTCGCGCTCTGCGCGTAGGAGTTTTACACTAATACTATATAATATTTATTAACCTTTCAAATCATTACATGTATGAAAAAGATCTTTTCTCTTTTCGCTGTTGCGTTATTCGCAATCAGCGCCGTAGCACAAACCGAGTTGTTCAACCCTGCTACAGCTTTCATTCCTGAAGGCGGTACCTATTTTGCCCCTAACTGGGCACAAGAGTTCAACAGTACTGCTGCTTACGATGCAGCTACTGGCACAATCACCGTTGACCTCAAGAGCCAATTCTATGGTCAATGGCAAGCACAAGTGAAACTCCAACACGATGTCACCTTCAGTGCTGCTAAGCAATACACTTTCTCTGCGAAATTCAAATCCAATGTAGCTATTGGGGGTATCACCGCTAAGATGGACGACAATGCAGAAGTGGCTTTTGCTAACCAAACCATTAACCTCGCAGCTAACGAAGAATTTGTTTACACATCTGCACCTGCTAATGGCGTAGAGGGCAACAACCACATCCTTGTCTTCGACTTCGGTTGGGCTGTTCCTGCACAAGTGACTATCTACGACATCTCTATCAAAGAGGTAGGCGGCGCCGTAGCTCCTCCTGAGGTAGAGCACCCTGCTGCTGCTCCTGCTCCTGCTCACGATGCTGCACAAGTGTTCTCTATCTACTCCGACGCTTACACCACCACCGTCACTCGTGGCATGGGCGGCTGGGGACAAACTACCCGTGAGGAAGAGGTACAACTCGCTGAGGGTGACCATGCTTTCTACTACAGCACTTGCAACTACCTTGGCTGGGAACTCAATGGCAACACCACTATCGGCGACCTTAACGCTTACCCAATGCTTCACATGGATGTATATGTAGCTGAAGCTGGTTCTATTGGCTTTACTCCTATCTGGGGTGGCGAAGCAGAGAAGGCTTACGCATTGCAACCAGGTTGGAACGCCCTCGATATCAACCTCACCGCTGACTTCGTAGGTATCAACCTCACTAATATCTTCCAACTCAAGTGGGCGAACATGCCTGCTACCTGCTACATCGACAATGTATATTTCTATGGCGAAGGTACTGGTGTGGACAATATCACTATTGAGAAACATGCAGTAAAACGCATTGAAAATGGCCAACTCATCATCATCCGCGATGGCATAAAATACGACATCACTGGTAGCGTAATACGCTAATCTATATCTCAGGTTAGGGAGGATGACTACCTCCCTAACTTACTGAAATCCAATTCCTCGAGCGCGTGCTGTGTTGTTGCACGCGCAATGTTGTTGGATTAAGTTGTTTAAGTTGTTGATTTAAACAATCTTTGTTGTTATGTCGTAGTCAATTCGCACATACTTCAAAAAATAGTTGGTAATTTTTGGTTTAATTGTATATAATTTTTGTTATTGACATAATGCCGTTTCATTTTTGCCACATAATCCTTTAGCAAGCGCAATGTTGGCGCGCGGCAGAAGTTGTCTATGTTGTCTTTAATTAATCCCCCCACTATGCGTAAATCCCTCTTTCTCATCCTTGCCTTTAACCTCATAACCTTATCGCCTCATCACCTCCTCGCCCAATCGCCCATAGCGATTGGCAGTGGCTCCTACGCCTCCTTTCCTCCACTCGAAGAGAGCCGTTCTTCCCTTCACGGCGGTTGTCAAGCCTATCAGATGGAACATCGAGAGATTTATGCAGTGGATTCCCTGCTGAATCGTCCTCTGCCTTCCAACGACTGGTGGACCTATGCCCTCGTCAACCCATGGACAGGCAAACTATGGGCATACCCAGCCCTCGTATGGGCAGATGCCACTGGCATATCCATTGCCAAACCCTCCTACTGGGAACCCACTGGCTGTGAGATGAAGTGGAACGACCCACTCACTATCACTACTCTCGCTTTCTCGCCTGATAGCCTTATCGCTTCATCGCCTCATCGTCCCTTCTCACCTCAATCTGCTCTTATCTCCCACTGGAGCGATTATATGATTGCCTTCGTACTCCAAGACGGCAATGCCGAAGTACGCGTCACCCTCATGCAGGGCTCACCTCTCGTATGGCTGGAGTTCACCAATGCCGAACCCACTATCACCAACCCCGATCCGAATGCCTTAACCGTATTCCAGCATACCGCTGGCAATACCACCACCCTCGCTGTGGCTGTCCTGACCGATAACCTCACCGCCGAGGACCTACAACCCTATGCCTTCCGTATCCCACGCAATACACAAATCACCTACGATTACCTATCCCAGCAATCACTCCTCCGCACGCAGTTTCATATCTCCTACCAAGATATAGTCCCCACCACCGCCAATGGCATATGGCAGGGATTCCTTCCTCATCACTACTACAACACCCACACCGACATCGCTTTTGCTCCTGCCACCTACGATACACCTCGAGGCGAGATGCGCCTCGCGCAGGGCAACGACTTCATCATCGACTATCCCGTACACGGCATGCTGCCATTCTTCCCCATACCTTATGATACGCTACAGGGCTACGACCCCGAACTCATGCGTACCCTCTGTGCCGAATACGCCTTGGCGGGTTCCTTCGGTGCCGACACCTATTGGGGAGGCAAAGGCCTTACCCAAATGGCACACTATATGACCACCGCCTACCAACTGGGCGATACTGCCACTTTTGAACTCGCCAAATCACGCCTCCGTGCCACACTCATCGACTGGTACACCTATACCGTAGGCGAAGACCAATACTATTTTGCGCGCTACGACCGTTGGGGCGCACTTGTGGGCTTCGACCCCTCCTACGACTCCGACACCTTCAACGACCATCATTTCCACTATGGATACTTCGTCTATGCCTCTGCATTGCTCTGCATGCTCGACGATGACTTCCGCCAGCAATACGGACCCATGGCACGCCTCGTCGCCCTCGACTACGCCAATCCGTACCTACCAACTACAGCGCAGCGATCTACAGGCGAAGCCGATCTTCCATCTTCAGCGCAGCAATCTTCCATCTTCAAGCGCAGCGATCTTCCATCTTCAGCGCAGCGATCTATCTCCTTCCCCTCCTTCCGCACCTTCAACCCTTATCTCGGACACTCCTTTGCTGGTGGAATGGGCAATGAGGGCAATGGCAACGGACAAGAATCCAGCTCCGAGTCCATGCAGGGCTGGGGTGGTGTATGGATGCTCGGCGCTGCCCTTGGCGATGAAGACCTCATGGAAGCAGGTATCTATGGCTATACCCTCGAAGCACGCGGAACAGCCGAGTACTGGTTCGACCGCGGACGACGCAATATCGACTATACCAAATACCTTCACCCTTACTGCTGCAACCTCACTATGCAGGGTGTCGGCTGGTGGACATGGTTCTCGGGCGACCCCGTTTGGATGCACTCCATCCAGTGGCTACCTATCTCGCCTATCCTCCAGAACTATCTCACCGAAGACCGCGCCTTTGCGCGTTGGGACTACACCCAGATGTATGCCACCAAAGAGGTGGGCAACTACGAAGCGCCCACAGGCGGCTTGGGCGATGAGTCAGGCTTAGGCAATGTCTGCCTCTCCTACCTCGCACTCTTTGACCCCGACTCCGCTGCCCATGTCTGGACACGCATGCGCCAGATGGGCAAAGCCCTCGCTAAGAACCCCGACACAGGTGGTATCACCTACCTGCTTGCCCATTCGCTCCGTGCCTATGGGCACCAAGACCACTCAATCCAAGCCGACTATCCCCTCGCTGCGGCATTCACCGACTCCCTAACAGGCAAGACCACCTACGCTGTCTATAACGCCACCAACGAGGAACTGACCATTACTTTCTCCTCCTCTACAGGCGCAGCCAATCTTCCAACTACAGCGCAGCGATCTTCCATCTTCAAGCGTAGCGATCTTCCATCTTCAGCGCAGCGATCTATCTCCTTCACCGCTCCCGCTCACCGCTTAACCCTCTTCACCGATTCACCGACATTAACCGAAATCCGTCTTGAAGGGCCAGCTGTAGTACTACCTAACTCCACCAACGAATATCTACTCCGTTTCCTCGACCAGTACGGCGCTACCTTCCGCGCAGATAGTATCATCCATTATACTGCACCTGCCACTGCCCAACTCACCGAGATACGCGCCACCTACCAATCGCTGGAAACAGCCCTACCTATCCGCGTAGGTGCATTACCCTACATGGCTACTGCCACTATCCAACCAACTATCGACTATCTCGCTTTGGGCAACACAGTGGACTTTACTGTGGTTGCTACCGACCAATATGGCGAGGCATATCCTGTGGATTGGACCTACCACTTTGCGCCTACTACCCCGGGGCAATACATCATCGCTTATGAGGGCGAACACATAGTGCGCGATACCGTAGTGGTACTCCCTCCATATCCTAATATCGCATTGGGCAAACCCGTCACAGCCAGCAGTTACGAGAATGCAGGCACACTGCCCGAGGGCATCAACGACGGCGACCTATCCACCCGCTGGGGCTCCGCGCACAAGGACAACGAGTATATCACCATCGACCTACAACAGCCCTGCTTCATTGACCATATCACCCTCCGTTGGGAAGCCGCCTACGCTAACTCCTTTGCCCTATTAATCACAGACACCATCCCCCTTTCCTTTACACCTTACACTTTACACCTTACACCTTTTACCTCCTCAGGCGGTGTCCAAACCATCGAACTATCTCAGAAGGGACGCTATATCACATTAGTGGGACTCACGCGCGCTACACAGTACGGCACATCGCTCTACGAACTGGAAGCATATGGTATGCCTATCGCGGGGGATAACGACGCCCTCTTTGGTCTTGCCATTTATGCCGACCGCGATGCGCTCACACAAAGCGAAGAACTGCTCTTCGAAGTAAAGGGTTACAATCGTTTGGGCGAGGAAGTCAGTTGCCAACCTATGCTTACTGCCGAAGGTGCAACCATACATGGCAACCGTCTCCAACCGACCACTACAGGCACTATTCGCCTCACGGCCACCGTTGGTAGTATCACTGCCTCACGCACATTCATCGTCATGGAGTCGGAGCAAATCACCGCTACCTCCGTATCGCCTAAGTATGTCACCCTACCATTAGGCGATACCCAACGCTTCACCGTATCTGCTATCAATCAGTTTGGTATCACCGAAATCGAATCATCCGAATACTACGAAGCTATTGCCTTAGGCGATCATCAGTTCATCGTCTCCTTGGGTGGCTTCACCGATACTGCCTATATCCATGTTGTGGACTTTGCCGACCTCAACTTGGCACTGGGTAAACCTACCACCTGCTCGGGTAGCGAGAACGGAGGTACCAGCAGCGACAAAGCCACCGACGGACTATTAGACACCCGTTGGTCGTCCCGCTTCCAAGATGGCGAATGGCTCGTTATTGACCTACAACATACCTATGCTGTCAATCGTGTCAAACTCTATTGGGAAGCCGCCTACGCTACGCATTTCGACATACAACTCTCCACCGACGGCGTTCAGTACGAGACAGTTTATACCGCTACCAATGCAGAAGGTGGCACACAGGATATTCTTCTACCTGCGGGTGCTACCGAAGCGCGCTACGTGCGTATCCTTTGCCACGAACGCAACACGGGCTATGGTTCATCACTTTACGAAGTAGAAGTATATGGCATCCGCCAATCGGATATGACCAATGTCGAAGCACCTAATAGTAACACAGAGGTTGTGAAACGAATAGAGAATAACCGCCTCGTCATTCTCTATCATGGCGTAAAATACGATACGACAGGTCAGGTAATAGGGGCTTGGTAGAACCATTATGCCCCCATCAATAACCGTATTCGTTTTCGCTATCGTTATCGCGATAGCCATTCATATACTCCGACCAGCACAATCTTTACCCCCAAATCGGTCGATTTTGTACATGTTTACATCCAATTTTGAAATAGATTATGGTCTAATGACCGATTTGGGTTAAATCTTCTACCAACTATATAGTGCTCGGCGCTAACTCGCCGAGTAAATCACTCACAACTATAAAATGTTGATGAATTTACTATAATATACTACAATTTTGGTAGTAAACTATCCATTTTGTCAATGTATAGTTTAATATTTGTTCTATAGTTTTTAGTGAACAGTAGTGAATTTTTGTTTTTTACTTATCTCCGTTTGCGTATATCAAAAAAATGTAGTACCTTTGCGGTCGGAATGTTTTGATTTATTTTGGTAGATTTATTTCACCTGCCAATAGAGGTCGTAGGGAAACAGTTACTCACTCGTAAATACACAATTACAACAATATGAAAACAAATAAACTCCTATCGTTAATCGTATTTTTACTTTGCTTCACACTCAACCTGCGTGCACAGAGCGGCACCTGTGGTGCAAACCTCACATGGGAATTGACCGACAGCACCCTGACCATCTCTGGCTCAGGTGCTATGGACAACTCCCACCCTTGGAGTTCGTATAGTTCTCAAATCGCCCGTGTCTCTCTCCCCGAAGGACTGACCAATATTTGTGACGATGCTTTTGATAGCGCCAGCAAACTCCAATCTATTGTTATCCCCAATACGGTCACATCGATAGGTAAGGATGCGTTTTATAGCTGCACCTCCCTAAAGCAGATAACAATGAGCAATGCTGTGGAAACAATCGGCTCATACGCATTTTATAAAACTGCTATTACTTCTATTACACTTCCTTCTACCCTTATTTCTCTTGGCACTTATGCTTTTAACAACTGTACCCAATTAGCCGAAATTACGATTCCTAGCAGTTTGTCCTCTATTGCGGATTACACTTTCCAAAAATGTACCAACTTACGCAAATTGGTCATAGAAGAAGGTGTCAAAACGATAGGTGCTTATACTTTTGAAGGTTGCTCTAAGTTAAACGACATTACCATTCCAGAGGGAGTCATTTCTATAGGCGATCAAGCATTCCATGCGTGTACAAGTATAACAGACATTTCACTACCTACATCAATCCTTAGTATTGGTAATTTTGCTTTTCAAACTTGTTCTTCTCTTGCTTCTATTGTCATTCCTGAGACTATTACAACTATTCCATCATCTGCTTTTTCGTATTGTTCCTCGCTTAAGGATGTAACGCTTCCCAACAACCTACAAACCATAGGAACTTATGCTTTCGAAAAATGTGCTTTTACACATATTGACATCCCCAATACTGTCACACACATTAATTCCTACGCTTTTACACAATGTCAAAATTTAACAGAGGTGACTATTCCTGACGGAGTAACAACCATTGGAAACTATGCATTTTCAAGTTGTAGTAACTTAACATCAGTTGCAATCCACGAAGGTGTAACTTCAATAGGATATGGTGCTTTTTGTAGTTGTAACTTACAAAGTTTATCCCTTCCCAATTCTCTTCAAACAATTGGAAATGGCAGCGTTTCTAGTTATGAAGATGGTGCTTTTGAAAACAATGTAAACCTTACCGAAGTTACTATCTCCTCTAATTTGACTAAGATAGGTGACGTGGCTTTCAGAGGGTGTACATCTCTTAACCGTGTTACGCTTCCTGAAGGACTTACTACCATAGGTAAACACGCTTTTAGAGATTGTTCTAAACTGCAAGAAATAACCTTCCCTGAATCGTTGATTACGATAGATGCGGCAGCGTTTTATAACTGCGACTTGAGAGAATTATCATTTCCAAAATCTTTACAAACAATAAGTGATGGTATCTCAGAAGGTCGTTCTCCTTTTTATGACCCATATGGTGTATTCGGAAAAAATATACACCTGACAAAAGTTGTTTTTCAAGGTAGTTCTACTGCAATAGGCACTTACGCTTTTCATGGTTGCTCCGCATTATCTCAAGTAACGCTACCTAAAGGAATAACTACAATTAATGTAGCCACATTTTTGGGATGTAGCAGTTTATCTTCTATTGCCCTTCCTGAGAGTTTAGCGGTCATCGAGGGTGCAGCGTTTTTCGGCTGTGGTTTAGAAAGTATAGTGTTCCCTCAATCCCTTCAAATAATAGCAGATGGCGTAAGTATAATTGGTGCTACGACGGGCTCGTATTATGGTGCTTTTGAAAACAATTACAAACTTACCAAAATTACAATCCCGAATAAAGTAACAAGTATTGGCTCTTGGGCTTTTGATCAATGTACTTCTCTTTCTGAAGTTATTCTTCCAGAAGGACTTACTACGATTGGAGGTAGTGCATTTAGATATTGTTCTTCATTAAAAATGATTCAACTGCCTAAAACAGTTTCTTCAATTAGCACCGCCTTTGCATATAGTGGATTAGTCGAAATTGAAATTCCTGAAAATGTTACCACTCTAAGTGGCGCATTCAATGGCTGCTCTCAATTAAAAAATGTAATACTACCACCTACTATCGTGAGTATTGGCGAAAACACCTTCAAAGACTGCAAGAGTTTGCCTACTATTGCGCTACCTCAGAGTTTGACTACCATCGGCAAATCTGCATTCGAAGGATGTGCTTCGTTGGATAATATTGTGTTACCTAAACAAGTAAAAACTATTGGCTCAACTGCGTTTAAAAATTGTCGTATTTTACGAGAAATTACTATTCCAGATAATGTAACAGCAATTTCGTCATCTTTATTCCAGGGCTGTACATCTTTAACGACTATAAATTTGCCAAGTTATTTAACTAGTGTTGGATATTGCGCATTTCAAGATTGCAACTCATTGAAAGAAATCCTTTTACCCGAAGGTATTACCAATATAGGTTATTACGCATTTGAAAATTGCTACGCATTGCATTCTCTAACAATTCCAAGTACAGTTGTCACATTAGAACATTACATGTTTAGTGGGTGTACGGGACTAAACACATTGAATATGCTCCCAACTACACCTCCTACCATAGACCGAACTTTCTCGGAAGCCCCCTCCAACCTACTAATCAACCTCCTATGCGGAGCAAAAGAAGCGTACATGGCAAATGCCAACTGGGCAAAACTATCTTATCCAATAAACGAAATATCTTCTAATATACTCACCGTCAAGTCCAACGACAACCGCATGGGAGAGGCGTATATACCTACTCCAAACACCTGCGATAACGATACCGCCATCATCGAGGCTCTTCCTCGCGAAGGCTATCAATTCGCACATTGGCACGATGGTAACACCGACAACCCACGCACCATCACCATGGATAGTGATACCACCTTTACCGCTATCTTCGAGCCACTAACCACCTACCAACTCACAGTGAACTACGACAGCAAGCAAGGTCACATAGCAGGCGTAGGCGAATATTATCCAAACGAAGAAGCTACTCTGACCGTGACTGCATTAGGCGGTTATCGTTTCAAACAATGGGGCGATGGCAACACCGACAACCCTCGCACCATTATTATGACCCAAGACACTACATTAGAAGCCCTCTTCATCATGGGCGACTATTGCGGTGACGACATTCTCTACACTTTCCTCAACGACACTCTCGCCCTCAATGGTACAGGCGACATGTGGAACCTCAGCCAATATGGTTGGAATATGTACGCAGATGAAGTCTCTGCGCTCACACTGAGCAATGGCATCACCTCAATAGGTACTAATGCCTTTATGAACTTGATGTTCTTACCCGAAGTCACCATTCCTGCCTCCGTGAAGACCATTCACAAACGCGCCTTCGAGAACTGCCGTAGCCTGTCTTCCGTCACGTTTGCAGAGAACAGCCAACTCCAGACCATTGACCATTGGGCATTCTACGAATGTATTAATCTGAAAGCTTTGGAGATACCAGAAGGTGTGACCACTATCGGTAATGGTGCCTTCTATGGTTGTGCATACCTCGACTCCATTGTATTGCCTGCCTCTATGATGAGCATTGCAGACAATGGCTTTGCGCAATGTACCAAGTTGAGTGCCATGACCGTTCATGCTATCACTCCTCCAGCGGTGGACAGCAAGACTTTTGAGAGCGTCAATCGCGCTATCCCAGTCTATGTGCCATTCGGCACAGGTGCCACCTACCGCGCCACCCCTATCTGGCAAGAGTTCAATATCCAAGAAATGGAAGCAATAGATGACCCATGCGCAAATGCTATAGAAGTCAATTGGGACATGGGTCTTGAATTGAGCCAATTAAGTGCAGGTTGGTATAAACTATATGTGGGCGATATTCATGCTAATCAAGCAGATTTTACATCTACCATTATCAATGATTTGGCTTGCCCCGCAACAATAACAAGGGCATTTTACGCTCATTGTGAGGATGAAGAACCACTATTCGAAGGTTCTGCCACTTATGAATTAGGCAAAACCATACAAACAATGAGTTATGCAGATTTTGCAGACATAGTAGCTCCACATGTAGACTACTTGTATCTGAATATCACAGATATAGTTGAAGACTGCCAGAAAGATACTATCATCGAAAATATAACTGATTGGGTTTGCGATGGTGGTACCTATGAGGACATTTTAGGAGAGGAGCATGTCATATCTTCTTATGTCCCAGATACGCATACATGGTCTAATACTATCGAAACAGACACCACAATTACCATATACAATTATACAATAACTCCTATTGTACCGCCCACTATAATGACTAATGAGTTATTGGCTACTATCCATGGCGCAACACCAGTCTTGATAGCAGGCAAAAAAGTGGATGTGACTGGTACTTTGGAGGCTATCATGAACTACTACAAGATGAATGATACAGAGGCTGTTGCTGATGTTGAAAGTGTAGTTTGGGCAGCTGGCGCTAATGTTACTTTGGCTTGCGATGCAGAGTCTCATACTATGATTTTAAAATTGACTGCAGGCTGTGATTTTGAATTGAATGTCGAATTGTTATTCGAGGTGGCACCTATAGAGGTTATGACAACAACTGAAGCTGCAATTATTTGCGAGGGCGAAACTTACCAATGGCAAGGTATCTCCTGTTCAGAGACTGGTAGTTATACTTACGAAATTTGGAATGAGGAAGGTTGTGTAGTTGAGATTAAGGTTCTTGAGCTGACCGTCATTCCTGCAGAAATAGTTACAACGGCTGAGACTGCAACTATCTGCGAAGGTGAATCGTACACATGGGCAGTAAATGGCATAACATATGAGAACCTTACTACAGGTGTTTACAGCTATAAGGATACTACAATGTATGATTGCACCATGGAGATTAATACCCTCCAACTAACAGTTGAAGACTGTGCCCCCCCTTGCGAAGATGTTGATACGGAAGAGTACGCAACCATCTGCTACGGCGAGACATTCACGTGGAACGGTCAAAGTTACTCGACTACTGGCGAGTACACCCAAACCCTTTTCACCACTACTGGCTGCGATAGTATAGTTACGCTCTACCTCACCATACTGCCAGAAACAATCATCGTGGAAGAGAGTGTTACCATTAACGAAGAATACCTTCCATACACTTGGCGCAACCAACAATGCTATAGTGCAGGTACTTACAATGAGAGCATACCATTCGCCAACTACCCATACTGCGATAGCGTGATATATGTACTCAATCTCACTGTTGAAGCACCTAACAAGTGTGGTGACAATCTCTACTGGCACTACAGCAACAACACCATGACTATCACTGGTTACGGTGCTATGTACGACGACCCTGAGTTGCTTTCTTATCGAACACAAGGGTGGTATCCATCGCGTGTGACTCATGTGTCATTGTCAAACGAGATTACCCATATCGGTAATGTGGCTTTTGCGGATTGTGCGAACCTCACTAATATCGACATACCAACCAGCGTAACCAGCATTGGCGACGGAGCCTTCTCTTGGACGGGATTGCAGTCTATCACCATACCTGCTTCCGTTACCGAACTGGGCGAACAAGTCTTTGAAGCATGTAACGACCTCCATACCATTCTCTATGAGGGTAATCCTATCGCTATCAACAACCAAACCGTGCATCCGCTCATCGGTTGCGTTCATCTTGACACCGTCATTACTCCTGCTGCCCTCTGGCACTGCACCGCCGCAGACCCAGCCCTCGAGGCTCGCTATGGCGTTCCGCACAAAGCACACTACATCGAAGTAACCGATGGTGAACTCACCGACCAAGCCGTTAAGTATATCGCTCAAAACGCAACGACTTTGGAGATACTTGACCTCACCAATGCTACGAACACCACTTTGCCTTACGGCGCATGGAGCAATTGTTACCAACTCACCCAACTCTATCTACCAGAGGTGATAGAAACGCTTCCAGAGAGTATGATTGAAGGTGGTTGTCGTCTATTGGAGCTTGCCATCCCTGCTACGGTTACGGAGATTGGCAACTATGCTTTCGCGGGTTGTGTCAATGTATGGCGCATGACCGTAGATGCTGTCATTCCACCTAAGGTATATGAGAATACCTTTGATGGTATCAGTCGTTCTATCTCAGTACAGGTTCCTGCAGGTAGTGAGGAATTGTACCGCGAAGCGGAGTATTGGCGCGAGTTCTTTGTGGAAACTGACGCACAGCAGTCCCCACAAAAGGCACAAAAGATCCTCCACGAAGACCAAATCCTCATCCTTCGCAATGGCAAGGTATATACTACCATGGGACAATTGATAACAAATGAATAATGGAATAATGCAAAAGGAATTTCGAGAAACAAAACAACTGATAAATAACAATAATGAACAATGTTATTCATTAAAACATACACGATTACAACAATATGAAGAAAAAAATTATTACTTTGTTCTTGGTACTGATGTCAACTGTTAGCCTGCATGCAGCAATAACCTACGAACTTAATGGAGGTATAACTAATGATTATGGTTGGATGAGCAAGAACGACATGTTTACAACTTGCATCGCCGATGCAATAGGATATGATTTGGGTATATCACTTGATGAATTTAAACGCTCTAATACCCCATTTGATGACCTGTTTCCATTCTTTAAGGTCAATCACTGCCAAAATATCCTTAATAATGCCCGCTGGGATTGGTTAGAGAACTATCTTATAAAAGTACAAGAGGAGGACCAACTTGCAGCTCCACTGGTTGAAGGAGTTGCTTCTAAAGATTGGCGCTATGCTATAGCTGCGTTCTTCTTTGAGAGCCAATACAGCACATCGCTGGATTACTCACAAGCAGGCAAAGATGAGGCATATATCTCCTATTGGAAGCATGGTTATGACAATCCAACCAACCCAACCAAAGAATTTACCCTTAATGCCCCTTACAAAGAAGGCGCAGTTTTCGAAGGTTGGTATGCTACATCCAATTTCTCTGGCTCGCCAATAACTATAGTAAATTCTTCTACCACAGGCGCATTGTATGCCAAATGGCAAGAAGACCAAGTTGTTATTGATATTGTAATAGAAAATGCTACTGTCACTATTGACTCTATGCTTTTATTCGCGGATACCTACGATTATGCATTGAAGATGACTGCCGAGTGGACATACAAGGCAGATGGAGTCACTTATCCAATATTAGTTGAGATTCCTACTTACTATCCTTATTCAGAAGATTCTTACGAAATTATGTCAACCGTGACTGTAGGTGGTTGGGGCGACAATGACCCATGGCTTGGCTTTGGCGAAGGTACTCTTGCTATATTTACCTCTGATGGAATTGTTACATCTCAAGGTTCCGTTCAAAACCCTTATAAAAATTTTATTGCTAATATCACTATTTCGGGTAAGTTGCCAATACCTGAAGTTTCTTGCGAAGCCATATATGCAGAAGAAATGGTTAGTGCTTGCGATTCCTATGCGTGGAATGGTCAAACCTACACTCAAAGTGGCGAGTATACCTACACCACCACTGCTGCCAATGGCTGCGATAGTATCGTTACATTACATCTAACGATTAACTATACAGAAGTAGTTGAAACAGAGTATGTTACTATTAATAGTGGCGAGACATACACATGGAACGGTCAAACCTACTCGGCTGAAGGCGAGTATAGTATCACCCTATCCAACGCCAATGGTTGCGATAGTGTTGCTACGCTTCATCTTACCGTAGAAGAACCAAAAGAAGTCAGTCGCACCGAGGAGGCAATCTGCTATGGTGATTCGTACTTATGGGATGTTGATGGCGAGGTGTACGATGAGGCAGGCACCTATTATGCATATGATGAAGTAGGCAAACATGTATTAGTATTGACAGTATATCCTCTAACGAAAGACACAGAGGAGAGCGCAACAATAACTAAGGGTAGTACCTATTGGTGGAATGATATGGAGTACACCGAGGCAGGTACATATACCGAAACACTAACCGATGAGAATGGTTGTGAATACACAGCAACTTTGCATCTCACAGTCGAAGAACCAGAGGAGGTTAGTCGTACCGAGGAAGCAATCTGCTATGGTGAGTTTTATGTTTGGGATATTAATGAAGAGTGGTATGATGAATCTGGCACCTATTATGCATATGATGAGGATGGTAAGCATGTATTAGTTCTAACTGTATATCCTCCCACGGAAGATACAGAGGAATACGCTACAATAGAAATTGGTGATACCTATTGGTGGAATGATATGGAGTACACCGAAACTGGAACATATACCGAAATATTAACCGACGAGAATGGTTGTGACTACATAGCCACCTTGCATCTCACAGTAGAAGAACAAGGCCAAAGTCTTAGAACGGCATGCTCTGAGTCAGAAGTGATAGACATCTTCACGCCTGTTGTTGTAGAAGGAGTGACGGATGCATGGTATCAGTTGGATGTATCTTCGTTGCATCACAACAAGCAAAATGTAGAGTTCATAGTTAAGCAGTCTGGTCTAACGAATGTGTCGTGTGACATCTATTTGTACAAAGACTGTGAACTGACAGAGGTTTTGGCGCACATTGCTCACTATCGAGTGGATTCTGTGTCCAGAACATTATCGTATGAGAGTTTTGTAGATGGCGATGATGCGCGATATATGCATGTTGTAACAGAAGGAGATTTTACCATCACATTTGAACCTATCAACACGGAGCTACAGTGTGGCGATAGTCTATATTGGAGTTTCCAGGATAAGGTGCTATCTATATACGGCACTGGAGATATGTATGACTTTAGTGATGCTCCATGGAGTACGATCCAGTCTCAAATAGAATCAGTTGTTATTCAAGGGGCGCGCACTATCACGAGTTATGCGTTCGAGCATTGTACGAATCTACAATCTATCAGTATTCCTCAAACTGTAGAAGTTATTGAGACTGGCATATTGTACGATTGTCCATCACTGGTGTCTATAATAATTGAAGAAGGCAATGCGTACTATGATAGTCGCGATAACTGTAATGCGATCATCGAAACGGCTACGAACAAGTTAATCTGTGCTTGCCAGAATACGACAATCCCAAATTCGGTAAATATCATTGGTGAATATGCGTTTAGATATGTTGCAACTCTCAAAACTATTTTTATTCCAAAGAGTGTTGTGGCTATTGAACAACGTGCGTTTTGGGACTGCGATGCATTGACATCCATTTATATCTCAAATGGTGTCTTAACAATAGGGGATGACGCTTTTGCGGACTGTGATGCATTACAGTATCTCGTTATCCCAGAGAGTGTAAAAAGCATTGCTGGAAATATTGTAGAGGGATGTGATTCCCTCATTTCGCTTGTGGTGAAGAAGGGTAATGAGCGATACGATAGTCGATATAATTGTAATGCGATTATTGATTCGAAAACCAATACACTGATTGCTGGTTGCTCTGCGACTTATATACACGATGGGGTGGAAATCATTGGAGATTACGCCTTTTCGGACTGCTCTACATTGGAGAATATTACCTTACCTAATTCTATTAAGCGAATTGGCGAGTATGCTTTCCATGCATGTAGCAATTTGTACAATATGGAAATTCCAAGTAGCGTGATGAGTATTGGTACATCTGCATTTTCTTGGTGTACTTCACTATCTTCTGTGGAACTATTGTGTACTACTCCACCTATGCTTGGTGAAAACGCTTTTTCTTCATCTGTTGATTGTACCATACCATGTAATACCTATGATATATACGCAGCATCCGGTTGGATCGAACAAGTTGGATCTTTGAACGAAGATTGTCCAACCCAACTCGATTGCGAGGAATTGGAGATTGGATACATGGGAGTAGCAGGTTGGAATGACCAATTGCACCCTCGTGATGATTGGTATGCATTAGAGTTCAATGAATATGTAGAGAAAGGTATAGAATGTCGATTGGTCATTAACAACTCATCGAATGAGCCCGCCAATGTCTCCTTACAAGGTTTCCACTCTTGTACGGCTACGCAAAGTGTCTTTTCTTATGAGAATACACTGGAACCTCATAGCAGTGATGTGATCACCTTCAATCCTGCTTTGTTTGATGTATGCTATTTGCATGCGGTATCTTCTGCTGATGTACTGTTAGAATGGCAACCTGCTAAATGTGGCGAAAACTTGTATTGGGATTTTCAAGATGGAGTCCTGTCTATCACAGGAAGTGGCGATATGGATGACTATTTTCTGGTGCCGCCATGGGGAAATATTCATAATATCACAAGTGTTTCACTGCCTGAGGGATTGACCAGTATCGGGGCGTTTACTTTTTTTGGTGCCAATATCAGAACGATTGATATCCCAACAACCGTGAAAAAAATTGCTACTTGCGCATTTGTTTATTCGGCATTGGAGTCATTGACTATCCCAGCAGGAGTACATGACATAGAAGGCGGAAGTTTTCTGCATTGTCCATATCTTGCTTCTATCGTAGTTGAAGAGGAAAATCCTGTGTATGATAGTCGCGACAATTGCAACGCTATTATTCATACCGAAACAGACTCTTTGATACTGGGATGTAAAAATACCACTATACCAGAGAGTGTGGTTAGTATCGGCAGTTATGCGTTTTATCTTATTGAGGATTCAGTAACGCCACTCAATTCGTTCACTATACCGAAAAGTGTAATATCGATAGCTGAAGGTGCTTTTGCAGAAAGTATGATTGATACTATGTACATAGAGTCATTCACACCTCCAACTATTGGTGAAAACGCATTTACGTATGCATCCACATATAGTGTCCCTTGTGGAACGGCAATAGCATATCGGGCATCTGATTGGGGAATGTATATGGCTGATGTGATTGAATATGTGCCATTTGACCTAATCACACAGATGAATGATACCAGCATGGGAATGGTGGTCGTTCTGCAAAAACCATCATGTGATCAGGATGCAATGATTCAGGCATGTCCTAAGGATAAGCATAAATTCCTGTATTGGCATGATGGCAATACAGAAAACCCTCGACGATTATCTATCAATTCCGATACGCTTATGTTGGCAGTATTTGAGTCTATTATATATCCGAACATGTGCGGCGATGACCTCTTGTGGTATTATTCCAATGACACCCTCTCTATCACTGGCTCAGGCGCTATGTATGATGACCCTGATATGCTCTCATATCGCCAAGAACCCTGGTATCCTGAGCGCGTGAAAAACATCGTGCTTCCTAATACCATTACCCACATCGGTAACATAGCTTTTGCAGACTGCGAAAACCTCACCGCTATTGACATTCCAAGCAGCGTGACCAGCATTGGCGATGGCGCTTTCTCTTGGACTGGCTTGCAGGCAATCACGATTCCTACTTCCGTCACCGACTTGGGCGAACAAGTCTTTGAGGCATGCGCTAACCTCCGCACCATCCTCTACGAGAGCGAACCGCGGAGCATAAACAACCAAGCCATTCATCCGCTCATCGGTTGCGTTCATCTTGACACTATTATTGCTCCTGCTGCCCTTTGGCATTGCACGACCGCTGACCCTGCCCTCGAGGCGCGCTATGGCGTACCACACCAAGCACGCTACATTGAGGTGACAGATGGTGAACTTACTTTCCAAGCCATGATGTATATTGCCAACAATCGCAATGCTGTGGAGGTGCTTGACCTCACCGCAGCGACCAATACCACGCTGCCGATGGGAGCACTCCTAAATAGCTACAACTTATCCACACTCTATCTGCCTCAGCAGATGGAACTTGTTCCAGAGATGTTGGCAGAGGGTTGCTTTAATCTTATGGAGATTATCATACCTGCCAGTGTTAAGGAGATAGGTAACAAAGCTTTCTCAGGTTGTGTCAATGTATGGCGCATGACCGTAGAGGCTGTCATTCCACCGAAGGTGTATGAGAACACCTTTGATGGTATTAGTCGTTCTATCTCGGTGCAGGTACCTGCAGGTAGCGAGGACTTGTACCGCGAGGCGGCATATTGGCGTGAGTTCTTTGTGACGGAGGATGCACAGCAGTCCCCTTCAAAGGCACAAAAGATCCTCTGCGAAGACCAAATCCTCATCCTCCGCAATGGCAAGGTATATACTACCATGGGACAATTGATAACAAACGAATAATAAAATAATTAATGCAATACGACAATGAAAAATGTTAAACGATTATTAAGTGTCTGCTTACTCTTCCTCTGCGCTATGCCTCTCTGGGCACAGCAGTTGATGATTATGCAAGAGTTTCAAGAAGTACCATTTTCAAATGTGTTGGCTTTATACAAGAATGAGTTTGGCGAACACGAGAAACCCGACATGCACGACACCTTCCCATATGCACTATTCCAAGTGCAATTGGAGGGCAATGCCACCGAGGTTAAGAAAGCCAAAGAGCTTCTCCGCTTCTATTTAGGGCGTATGACTGCCGTACAAGAGATGCATTTGGATAACCCCAATGAAATGCTATTTCTGATACCATCAACCGCAAAATATATCTATCTTACATGTGGCGATGGTTGCGAGCAACAGACTATCATGGAGAATGCACGACTCAAGTCCAACCGAGTGTATCGCGGTCGTGTGCACTATATCCCAGAGGAGAGCATGCAACAGGTGGAGAAACAGGTCATCCGCAAACAGGTATTTACCTTTGAGGTATATCCTACCCATGCGCAAGTGGAGATAGTTCACAATGGCGAGAAAATACCTTTCACACTAACCGATGGCAAGGGATCTATGGAACTCAACGAAGGCAAATACTTCTACTCCGTATATGCCGACAATCACCACACGGCAGAAGGAACAATAGAAGTCTCCAGCAACGAACGCAAGAAAATTGTCCAATTGGTGCAAACCAATGGCTGGCTCAGCGTGCGCATGCCCGTTGCCATCGAGCAACAAGAGCATATGCATATGAGCAAAATAACTGGGCAACCATGGAAGAATACCATTGCCATACCAGTGGATAGTTTGCCACTGGATAGCGGGCTATACGAAGTGCTCGTGCGCAAACCTCGCTATTACGACTATTTGGACACACTCACCATACAAGATGGTCATCTAACCACCATCGTCCCTGAATTAAACAAGGACGAGCGAATGGTGATGAAGACATTCATTCTGGGCGAAGTGGGCTACTCACTAACCCCACAACTCAGTTATGGTTTGACGGTAGGGCAGACATACAACGGACTGGGTTGGTTTGTGAACGCACGATCTAATTTCAAAGCAACTGTATCTACCAACGGATTAGTCTGTGACAAAGGAGGAGTGATTGAAGGCGTACTGCCTTTCTATAACCCAGAAAAAAAGACATCATCTACCGCTTGGCATATCAATGCTGGTCTGGTAATAGATGTGTTGGAGTTATCCGTAAAACCAGACCACTACTTTGACACCTTCGGCTTCTATGTGGGTGCAGGTTATGGCGTATATCAACACGCATGGCAACTCAACAACGGCAACTGGGTAGAGTACGGACCTACATCAGCAAAAGGCGTCAGTGCCACAGCTGGTGTGATTGGCAGTATCCATGGCTTTACACTGAAAGCAGGTGTCAGCACCATCGGTTTCAAATACATGGAGATTGAAGCGGGTATAGGTTGGATGTTTTAATTAGGAGAACAAGATTATGAAGAAGATATTATCATACATACATATCGTAATCATCGCGCTCGGCTTCGCGCTGGTGGCTTGTGAGCGCAACGAAGAGGTAATCGTTAGCACAATAAGCATAGAAAGTGAAAAAGTAGTGACACAATATCCGATTGCCACCATCACATGTGTTCTACAAACTCAAGCAACTATAGAAGAGGTGGTTGCGCAACTATCACAAACACAAGACTTTGCAGACTGTATTTCCCAAGCTATGACTCTGCAAGAGGACGGCAGTTATACGACGCAGTTCACCGACCTGCCCGAAGATGTATTATACTACATTCGCTACGATGTCCGTAATAGATACAGTTCGCAACATGTTAGCCAATTCACGACACTTGTTGTTACATCTAAACCAGTCCTTATTACCACTGAACCAGAAAAGATTACCATGTCCTCCGCTTGGGTAGGTGGCAATGTGAAGAATGATAATGGCTATGATGTTACTACGCGTGGCGTATGCTATAGCACCACAGAAAACCCGACTGTTGACAATCAAACGATATATCGTGGCAAAGGGTTAGGAACCTTCACATGTGAACTGACGGGCTTATTACCCGAGACAGTATATTATGCACGCGCCTTCGCAACAAACGCCAACGGAACCGCATACGGTCAGCAGGTGACATTTACCACCAAGATAGCCCCCGCAGTATACACTATTGACCCTGCTATGGCAATTACTGCACACTCCGCTATCGTCAGTGGAGGTTATACCTCTGATGGCGGTGAGACCATTACCGACTGCGGTATATGCTATAGTTTCTCACCGAACCCAACTACTGCCGACATGGTCATGGCACACACTGTAAGCCCATCCTTTGACTGTACTCTCGCTGACCTGCGTCCCAATACCACCTACTACGCTCGTGCCTATGTGACCAATAAGAACGGTACCGCCTACGGCAATGAGATAAGTTTCACCACGACAACCACCTTGCCCGTAGTAGAAACAATATCCGCCCAAGCGGTATCAGCGACCAGCATATTGGCAAAAGGAATGGTCATTTCGGACGGAGGATATACCGCTACCGAACGCGGCATATGCTACAGCACCAATGCTGAGCCTACTATAAATCTTAGCAGCAAGGTGACATGCGAGGTGGGTATAGGTAGCTTCTCATGTGCCATTAATAACCTCAAAGAGGCTACTACCTATTATATCCGCGCTTACGCTATTAACTCCGAAGGCATAGGATACGGCGAAACGATTGAAGTTAAGTTATAACTGTTTACAAGTAATCATGTGCTATCTGTATCGCGACCATTTCGCAACACAGATAGCACATCGCTTGCCATTCGCTATCTTTTCATGCAGCTTTGTACCTTTCATGGAAGACATAGCCATAGATAGTTTGCATCTTATATTCCATTTGTCTTGTACAAATATTTTACAAAAAAATACTATTTTTTGCATTTTTTCCTACTTTTTTCTTGCGTATATCAAAAAAAGGTTGTACTTTTGCACCGTCTTTGTAGAGACGAGGGCAATTCTTTCTTATTTTTTTTCATAAAACGAAATTCTTACATACATTTTATATGCAATACGATATGCAAAAACTCGGGCGTATGACGCTCGAACAATTGACGGAGATTGCGCAGACTTTCGACATCAAAGTCGGAAGGAATGCTGATACTCAATCTGTTATTTACCAAATACTTGATGCACAAGCCGATAAACATGGTGCGGAAGTGCAAGCACGCGCTGACGCTCGCGAAGAAAGACGCAAAGGAAAACGAGCACGCATCCAAAATTCACCACAAAAAGTGAATACCGATAACCTCAAAGGCAACCGCGTCCTCGCTACCGTTGGAAGCAAGGAAGAAACACTCGGACAGATCAAAGAGGAACAAGCTAAACAACCACAACCCAAGCCTGTGGTTTCTGCCTTACAACCAGGGCTGTTTGATGAATCAATAATCGGAAATCAAGAAACACAGAAAGAAGAGGCTGTGGTTACTGTCGCAGAAACAGTTGGTGCAGGCGAAAAGAGCAAAAAGAAAAAAGGTCGCAAGGCAAAGAAGGCCGTTGAAGCAGAGATTCTCGTTGAAGCAGAGCCAGGTGTTGAGGGGAATAATGTTGTAGAGACGATGAATACCGCAGAAGTGAATAATGCAGTTGAATCCGTACCTGTTGCCGAAAAGAGCAAAAAGAAAAAGGGTCGTAAGGCGAAAAAAACGGAAAACGGGGAACTGGAAGCAACAGCTACCATTGAAATAGTTAATGATGCTGACTCAGTGCCAGTAACTGAAACCGAGAACGGTGAGGTGAAGAACGGAAGCAATCTTCCTGCAACACCCAGTCGTAAGAACGAAACACAAGAGGAACGCCAAGCACGAGTGAATGCTCGTATTGCACAAATCACTCAACAGATTGCTAAACGAGAAGAACAAATAGCTAATGGAGAGGATATTACGCCAATCAACGAGAAACCACAACCCAAACCTCAACTCGCACCAGAAGACGAAATGCTTAACAAAGGTGCAGAGGCATTCGGCGACACGATAACAGCAATCGGAACATTGGAGTGCGCCCCCGATGGATATGGATTCTTGCGCAGTGCGGATTATAACTATATTTCTTCGCCAGATGACATTTATGTATCGCAACAACAGATTCGTCAGTATAGTTTGAAAACAGGCGATACAGTGGAATGTACAATCCGTCCTCCTAAAGATACCGACAAGTACTTCCCAATGAAAGAAGTACTTAAAATCAATGGTATATCGCCAGCTTTGGCAAAAGAACGCATTGCATTTGAGAACTTAACACCGCTGTTCCCCGATGAGAAATTCAAACTCTGCAAAGGCGACAAGAGCGATCCCCTATCTGTCCGAATAATAGACTTTTTTGCTCCTATCGGCAAGGGACAACGCGGATTGATTGTAGCACAACCAAAAACAGGTAAGACCGTTCTGCTCAAGCATATAGCAAATGCCATTGCTGCTAATCACCCAGAGGTGTATATGATTGTACTCCTCATAGATGAACGCCCAGAGGAGGTAACCGATATGGCGCGTTCGGTAAATGCAGAGGTGATTGCTTCTACCTTTGATGAACCCGCAGAAAACCATGTGAAAGTGGCGAATATCGTGCATGAAAAAGCAAAACGATTGGTGGAGTGTGGACATGATGTCGTCATATTATTGGATAGTATCACGCGTCTCGCACGCGCCTACAATACAGTGGCTCCTGCCAGCGGAAAAGTATTGTCGGGTGGTGTGGAAGCACAAGCCTTGCACAAACCAAAACGCTTCTTTGGTGCTGCTCGTAATATAGAGAATGGTGGTAGCCTAACCATTATTGCCACTGCATTGACAGAAACAGGAAGCAAGATGGATGATGTGATTTTCGAGGAGTTCAAAGGTACGGGCAATATGGAGTTGCAGTTGGACCGCAAACTCAGCAACAAGCGTATATTCCCTGCTGTAGATATTCCTGCTTCTTCTACGCGTCGTGATGACTTGCTCCTTCCTGCAGATGTGCTGAGCCGCATGTGGATGATTCGCAAGGAACTGACCGATATGAACAGCGTGGAGGCTATGGAAAAACTCAAATCCTATATGGAACGCACGAATGACAACGATGAGTTCCTATTGGCTGTAACGGGAGCAAGGTAAAATAGTTGTTGGGTGATATTGATATGAAAATAGTGATACTGAATGGTCCAAACCTGAATCTGCTGGGCAAAAGGGAACCAGCAATTTATGGTACTCGCTCTATGGAGCAAGTGCTATTGGACATTCAGCGCGCCTATCCGAATGTGTATTTTCAATACCATCAGTCCAACCATGAAGGTGACTTGATTGATTGGTTGCAATACTATGGAGGGGGGAGAGAGAATGTTTTAGAAGAGGAAGAATATGCTGATGTCAAGGGGATTATATTGAATGCTGGAGGATATACGCATACCAGTGTGGCACTACGCGATGCGGTAGTGTGTAGTCAAGTGCCTGTGGTAGAAGTACACATCTCGAATATTGCTGAGCGCGAAGAGTTTAGACGCGTTAGTCTATTGACAGATGTGTGCCAACACACCATTATGGGGCAGGGTACGGATGGATACATACATGCTGTGGCATGGATTTTGAGGCAAATAAATAAAGCAAATGCATAGCACATTAAAGCACATATTTTTGACATTCTGTGTCGCGTTCTTAATGGCATTAATAACGCCATTAAAAGCACAACACAATCCCTATGTGGATGACAAACTCATTCATTTTGGCTTTTCATTGGGAGTGGACTTCTTGTCGTATAGTGTGGAGGGAGCGGATAGCCTGATGCAGATGGATAAATATCAAGCGGTTTATCATGCCCGCACAACTGCTCCCGGAGTCGGATTCTCGGTAGGCTTTATTGCTGACTTGCGATTAGCACGACATTTGAATCTACGCTTCTGTCCTGGTATGCACTTTGGTGAACGAACATTAACCTATATGAGTTATCAAGATACGGATATATCAGGTACGAATTGCACAAATAATCGACCATCTGTATTATGCTTGCCAATAGATATTCCTCTGTATCTCAAATGGTCTGCCGAGCGCGAAGTCAATTATCGCCCCTATGTCACATTGGGTGGCGGTGTTAGCTTTGACTTGGGAAGAAGCAAAGATAAAGTCTTATTGCAGCAAACAATGGACTATTTTTTGGACATCGGCATAGGTTGTGACTTGTATTTCCGATGGTTTAAGTTGGCACCTGAAATCCGCTATCGTATTGGATTTAATAATGTGCTTACTCCTATAGCAGATGCTGAAAAAGAGGATTGGAAATTGCCAGCGGGCGACTTCTTCTATACCGATGCACTCTCTAAACTAACCAATCAACAAATCTCATTGATCTTTAACTTCGAATGAGAAAACCACGACTTTGCATATCATCCATGTCGTATAACTTAGTGCTGGGGTGTTTGCTCTTGCTACTTGGTTGCTTGGTTTCGTGTCAGTCAGAGATTGTTTCTAACGATCCGTTATTGCAACTTCGATTCTCTCATGACTCTTTGCTGTTTGATACCGTTTTTACAAAGATGGGATCTTCTACAAAACGCATGATGGTGTATAATCCGAACCAAAATGCGTTGCTAATTGATCGAGTGGAAATGGCGAATGGTAAGTCGTTCTATATCAATTTAGATGGCGAAAATCAATTAGAGAATCTACACGATATTACATTGCGCGGAGGAGATAGTCTTTTCCTTTTTGTGCGTGCAGAGATAGATCCGTTACAGTCGAATAATCCTGTGCTGGTAGAAGATACAATCTCGTTCTATGTCGGTAGTAATCAGCAACAAATATATTTGCAGGCATATGGACAAAATGTGCATGTCCTTGACAGCGAGGATAAGTTCATGCAGTACAATACATACGAATTTCAAAACGATAAGCCCTATCTTATTTACGACACAATGGTTGTGAAGGGTGATTTGACTATTCAAAAGGGGGCTACACTTTATATGCACACAGGGGCAATGATTTATGCCTATGGCAATGTCCTCGCCAAAGGTACTTTAGAAGAACCAATAGTGATTCGTGGCGATAGAATGGACATGCTATTTGACTCCGTACCATACCGTGTCGCTTCGGGACAATGGAATGGTTTGTATTTGATTCATTTAGAAGGCTGGGCAACGCCTACATATGAGTTTGATTATGTAGATGTGCTCTCGGGTTCTATAGGTATCTATGCCTTGTCCGAAAATCCTACCCAACGCCCACAATTATCGCTGACCAATGCACGAATTCATAACCATTCTATATATGGATTGGTCCTCCAAAATGTAGATGCAGATGTAGCGAACTGTGAGATTAGCAATTGCGCTTCGTATTGCGTGTATTTAGCAGGAGGCAAACACAATTTTGTACACAATACCATAGCATCCTATTTTGGATATCCCTATACAACGATTAATATTCATAACAATATTTTGCGTGAGGATGTGGCGGCGGTATATATCAATAACCTCAGCAAAAATAATGCACCAACAACAACTTCCTTTTACAATTGTATCATAGAAGGTGCACGAAAAAATAATTTGGTGCTTGCTACACCATTGCCTGAATATTATGAGGGAAAATTTGTTGGAAATTATTTGCGTGCAGACTCCTTGTCTAATGCATTTGCAACGAATAATGTATATGCCAGTGATTCCGATACGGTAGTATTCCGAAATATATATTATCTCTACAAAGAATACAAGTACTATGATTTTCAACTGGATTCGCTATCGCCAGCTCGTGGTATAGCAGATTCCGCTACTGCTTTGCTGTATCATTACGATCATTTGGGTGTGCGCCGAAAACCGCATCCAGATGCAGGGTGCTATGAGTTTGTAGAGTAAAATCCTGTATTTATGAACAAATTTTATAAAAAAGTTGCACATTTGTAAAAAAATGTGTAACTTTGCAGCGTAATAGTGTACGATGGTATAGTCGTCGCTATTGGAGTATAGATTTTCGCAATCAATAATCATTAAATATCACAATAAAAGATGAAGTTATTTTACACCGTTTCTCGTATTGCTCGTTACTTTGTATGTCTTACACTGCTATTGTTGACTATATCAATAAATGCGGCACCTCCGCGCTGGATTCGTATGGTACCTAAGGCAGATAAACCTACTTTTTATTATGTGGTGGAAGATGCCACGAGCTCTGATGAGGAAACTGCTCATAATAAAGCTGTTGGAGAAGTCTTACAACATGCAATCATGTCATTGGGATTGCCTTTTAGTTCTACACAAGTGGCTACAGCCATTAATACTGGTACATTAGTAAGTAAAATGGCGGAATGGAAGATTCCTATTAATGAGGTGTGTCGATATACGCAGGAGTATGAGGGAGGCGTGCGCGTGTATGTACTCTTTCAAGTGGCTAAGGCGGGCAATATAGATCCCGATTTTTCACAATTCCGAGCTTGTGGTAGTACACGCGATAAAATAGATGACCAAATGAATCTTAGACCAGATAAGTGGCGCCTTTACGAAACAGAAACATATTTCTCAACATTCGAGGAAATGGATGTTGATACAAAAATTGATGCACACGAGTTTAAGGCTTCTATGGAAGAAATGGCTAAACAGGCATTGGCGGAGGATCTGAACTTGTCGGATAGTTCATTGCTGCCGTTGATACATGTTGACTATTATAGCACAAAGAAAGTCGGATTTGCTGTGGCGTACATAGAACGCAGAGTTATATTAGATAAATACGAAGACGATATCATGTCGGAATTAACCACTTGCTTTGATTGGATGGAGGCAGTAGATTCGTATCTAACAAGCGATAATCCTGATGGTAAACTATCGGAAAGAAACATCAATAATGCAAAAGCATTTATCACGCGTGTGAAAGATAAATTAGGACAAATAGAGCCGAAAATCAATTTTATGAATGCTTATGCCACTTCCAGATCCATTACGCGTTCTATGGAAGATGTGAAAGACCTCAAAAAACAAATCAATGATAAGACAATGCTCACTTTGGGGAGCACACAAAAAGCAAAAGAAGGTAAGGTCTATGAGTTTATAAACTTGGGCAAGAATGCTATACAGAAGCAAATGGTGGGTGACGCATTGCGCTACTTCTACGCTGCACAACTGTTTTTGGCAAATATTCCAGATAACGATTACATTGTCGTAGAAGACGAAGTCTTGCAACAAGAGATGAGAGCTAATTTGTATTTACAGAATAAGATTACTCATATCCTCAAACATGTACAAGTGACTTGTGATGGCTTTGTGCCTGATAATGAGGAGCAGCTTAAACTCAGTTTCCGCTACGAAGGAGCGCCTGTTACCAACATGAATTTTTCATATAATCTCAATGAGGGATGGAGTGATGTGACATCAGTGATAAACGGATGGGGACTGGTGGAGTTACCGCGGTTAATGAAACCGAATATAGTCCATATCCGCTTAGAATATCGCTATGCTGATGAAGCTAATTTTGATGCCGAATTGCCTCTCTTAATGAAGACATATTCTTCGGCTTATGATTATGATACGCATGCAAAAAGCGAAGTTTCCATTGTTCATAAGCCCGTACAAGTAGCGATTGCTTCACAGAGAGCAGATACAAGATTATCTACCAATATATCTCAAAACTATGTAGCCAATAGAATTCGGGAAGAAGGACACAAGGTTTCCATGATGGATGCCTCTGCTTATCATGACCGCATACGACAGGTGTGCAATGCGATTAAGAAGCAGACTTATGATAGTGTGCTATCGCTTTTTACAATGGAAGGCTTTCAGCAGTTTGAAGCCTTAATCAAGTATGGCAAAGCACGGGTAGTATCTCTCGAAGGAGTCAAATATATTCGATTGGGTACGGATGTGCAGTGCCGAAGCATTCCAATGAACTTCTCGTTCTCTAAGGGAAAACAACAATTGGAGAATGTGGTGTTTACCTTTAATAAGCAAGGCAAAATAGACGGTATTCAGTTTGCTTTGGAGGAGAGCTCGGCGCGTAGCGTAATGGCAAATACGGATGTGGATGAGACTTCGCGTTTGACATTGATTAACTTCTTGGAGAATTATAAAACGGCTTATGCCCTCAAACGAATTGACTATATCGAATCCATTTTTTCGAATGATGCGGTGATTATTACGGGACGCGTCTTGCACCGTACAGAGCAAGATGTGGAAACAAAACAAAATCAAATGTTACTAGATAATGTGTTGTACACGCGTATGTCCAAAGGGCAATATATCAAACGCTTAAAAACATCCTTTGCATCGAAAGAGTGGATTAATGTGAAGTTTGGAGAGACTATGATAGATCCAAGTCTGCAAGAAAATACATTTGGCATTCGTTTAGTACAAGATTATTATTCGTCTAATTATGGCGATCATGGCTATCTATTCTTGTTGGTTGATGCCAGCGATAAGGCGCATCCTGTAATCCGTGTCCGCACTTGGCAACCTAATCTGGATAGCGCAACACCATTTACATTAGACGACTACGATCGCATGACCAGTGGACAATTCTAATGAATACAATATCTAACTGAATAGGAGTTGGCCGAAAATCCTAAGAAGTGAGTAGGCAATAATTAAGTATAATTTCATAAATACTAAAAACATGAAAAAGATTCTTTTATCAATGCTTGTTGTAGCATTATGCGCATCTTGCGCTACCAAGAAAATTGAGAAGTATGGTTATGCACGCGTAGAGTTGGAGGTTCCATGCTCAAAAGAGGGCTTTGATGATGCTGAGTATTTCCGAGGAACAGGAACTGCTTCTGCTATCAATCAACAAAATGCTCGTCGTGCTGCATTAGAAAATGCAAAGTCTATGGTGCATGAGAAATTAGGCGGTTTCGTAGCTGGCTTGACTTCTGACTATAGCAACAATATGCGTGGAGCAGCTCAAGCATCGGATGTAGAAGGTGTATTCGAAAGCGAATTTGAAACACTCATCGAAAAACATTTGAATGATGCACAACAAATCTGTGAGAAAGGTTTCATGCTCAAAGATGGATTGTTTGAATATTGGATTTCTATTGAGATTCCAAAAAAACAACTCATCGAGGATATTGCTCAACAATTGGATGAAAACCAAAAAGAAGGCGTGAAATTCAATCGTGATGAGTTCCGTAAGTATGCAGAGAAAAAGGCTGCGGAGATGAAGAGTGCACAATAATAATTGATAACTTAAGTCAAGGGAGGGGAGGTACTTTGTCCCCTCCCTTATGACCATAAAAGTAAATAATAAATGGGGAAGTGATGTTGAGGATAAAAACAAAGTACAGAATATGAAAAAGTTTTTCGCACTATTATTGGTGATGTGCGTGCTCGTGGCTGAAGTGTATCCTCAAACGGATTTTAAGAAGCGTTTTGAGGATTTGCGTACACGCCAAAAAGAACGCTATGAGAAAAAACGCTCTGAACAACAAAAGAAATTTGATGAGTTCAGACGCAAGCAAAACGAACGCTATGTGGGACAACTGCGTAAGCGTTGGAAACAATATGATGCTGCAGAAACATTGGAAGAGAAAAATATAAAACGCGCTCAACCAATAGAATATAAGGAAGATAGTGTTTCTTCTAAAATACGAACAGAATCACAGGATTGGTTTTCTATGGATGTTACATCTGTACTTCCAACTCCAACTGATACCAATGCTACTATACAGGTGGATACCAATATTATAGAGATCGTAGAGGTAGATTCTGTGATAGTGCCAATACCAGAGTTGGATACGATTGTTATAGTAGATACAACTCGCATTCAGCCTGATACAATACAAGTTCTACCTGACACAATTCCTGTTCTGCCAGATACAATGCAAGTTCTACTTGATACAATTCCTGTTCTGACAGATACCGTAATGAGTGATAGTGTCTCAAGTGTGTTTGTTGTCAACGAAGATATCATCTATCTTCCAGAGCCAGAAGAACAGCCCCAACCAATGGTTCCCATAGTACCCTTAATGCAAGAACGCGATTATGTGAGCGTTTCGTTGTATGGCACTTTGGTTTCTGTGGCTTTTCCCAAGGAAGCAGACTTATATTTGAATTCGGTAGATGAAATGGGGATAGCTGATTTGTGGGAGCAAATAGCAGATACGGTAGTACCAAGTAGGTTTGATATCACGCTTACTTCATGTCTGAAACATCGTGAAGATATGAATCTATGTGATTGGGCATACCTGCAATTAGTACAAAGTGTTGCTCAAAGACGCTATGGAGATACCAATGAAGCTACGATTTTTGCTTCCTATATCATGGCACAATCGGGCTATAAAATTCGCTTGGCATATACTGAGGCGTATGTGTATATGCTTTTTGCCAGTCATCATGAAATCTATCGTATGAGCAGATACTTGTTAGATGGTGAATACTATTATCGTGTAGGAGGTAGAGGCGAACATACATGCTATATCAGTGATGTGGGATACGATAAAGAGCAAAAACTATCATTATGTATCACCAAAGAACAGATGATAGATTACGAATTGTCTGATACCATTAGCATTACATCCAACAAGGGATGGACACTCAACTTTCAAACAAATATGAATCTCATTTATTTCTACGAAGATTATCCTACGGGTAATCTGTTTGGTGGTGAAGAGTATAGCAAATGGTTAGTGGGGGTTAATACACCATTAGATGCAGTGACGAAGAACACATTGTATCCACAACTTAAGGATTCAATACATAATCTTACTCATTGGGAAGCCGTCTCAAATATATTGAATTGGGTACAAACAGGATTTACCTATGCCTTGGATAATGAGGTATGGGGTAGTGATCGTATTTTCTTTGCCGATGAGACCTTGTACTATCCAAATTCAGATTGTGAAGATCGAGCTATTCTCTTTTCTATATTGGTTCGTGATATTCTTGGATTGGATGTGATATTGATTTATTATGACAATCCCGCTCATTTAGCGGTTGCGGTACATTTTCCAGAAGTAGAAAAAGAGGGAGTCTATTTCACATATAACGACAAACGATATATCCTTTGTGATCCCACATACAAGGGAGCTCCGATTGGCAAACAAATGCCATATTATACTTTGGGACAAGGACGCATAATCGTAATAGATTAGTTTTTTTATGAGAATGCGTAGTTTATACTTGGCCTTGCTGCTTTTATTAGCACCACCGTTGTTTGCTCAGTCATTAACTATTACACAATCTTTTCGTGAGATTGCTAATAGTTCGGTATTAGCTTCGTTTAAGAATCAATTCGGCGCATGGGAAAATAATGGTGCCTTTCCATATGCTCTCATTCGTGTGCAGTTAGAGGGCAATGTGCATGAGGTCATCGCCGCTAAACAAACGCTGATGCTTGATTTGGGCGGAAAAGGGGAGGTCATGCATGTGTATAGAGAGATGGAAAATGAAATCATGTTCCTTGTTCCACAGAATGTACAGAAAGTGGATATCCTCTGTGGAGTGGATGGTGAAAGAAAAAATATATTGACTATCTCAAATGCACTACAAGCGAATACGGTATATATGGGCAAGGTACATTATATACCATTTGTCGAAAAAAACATCACCATACAATCCGAATCTCAATATCGTCAGTTCTTTGTCTTCCGTCTTAATCCAGCAGATGCACAGGTACATGTGATGGTAAATGGGATAGAGGAGATTTGGGAAAATAAAGATGGAATTGCCTATAAGATGCTCTGTTTTGGTGCATATCCTTATTCCATTTCGGCAGATGGCTACTATTCGCAAGAAGGCATAATCAATGTGTCGGATCAATATCGAACGCTGGAAGTGACACTTACACCTTTGCCAACTAACAATGATTATTAAAGTGTATATTCCTTCTGCCGTGTGCGTACTATCATAAATGTAGGATTACAAGTAGATATGGTAAAAAATCGTGTTATAATATCGTGTTTATTGCTTCTGTGTACGATGTTCTCGTATGCTCAAACGCTAACTATCAGCCAACCATTTGAACCTTTGTCCAATGTAACAGTGTTGGAGACATATCAAAGGCAATTTGCTAAGTGGGAGAAATCGGATATGGATGATTCGTTCCCATATGTACTTGTTCGAGTAGGATTAGATGGTAGCGATGCTGAGAAAATGCAGGCTAAACAGGTGTTGGGAATGTATTTGGGTACACAAACACCAGTAGAAGCTGTGGATAGGAGTTCTGATGATGAACTACTATTCTTAATACCGAAGCGTTCGCGGACTATAATAATTACTTGTGGTGATGGCTGTGCGCGGCAAACCATTATGGAAAATGCTAATTTAGAGTCGAATAGGGTATATTATGGACGCGTACATTATGTGCCAATGACAGATTTTAATCCGTCCGTTTACTTGACCCGTCACTTGTTTCAACTCTTCGTTACGCCTCAACGTGCTTTGGTGGAGGTCATGGTGAATGGACGCCGAGAATTATGGCCTGCCGTCAATGGAGTTGCAAGCAAGGTGTTAGCGCAAGGTACATATGCCTATAAGGTATCATCTGAACAATATTATCCAAAGGAAGGAAAATTCGTTGTTTCACCTACTTCTACGGCTCTACAGGTTGACTTGCATCCTAAATTTGGATGGTTATCCGTAGATGGAACTACGGATGTGTATGGCGCATATGTGTTTGCTGAACATCAAACGACAGGTGCAACATCGCTCATTGGCACCATTCCTATCGAGAAAGCGGAGTTAGCAACAGGACCATATACACTGATTATTCAGCAAGAGAAATACAAGGAGTCATCTACCGTTGTAACGATTTACGAAGCTGAAGAAACAGAGATTTATCCTACTCTGGAGCCTAATTTTTCTCATGTTGTTCTTACTGCAGCAGAGTATGCTGAAATCTATATTGACGGTCGTAAAGTCGGCAAAGGTGTGTGGGATGGAACATTGGAATATGGTAGTTATTTGGTAGAAACGCGTCAACAAGGTCATTTTTCTGCATACACATCTATTACGATTGCTCAAGGAGATGCCAATGTTTCTTATGCCTTGAATAATCCAAAACCCAAACACGGAACACTTATTGTAGATGGCAATCCTATAGATGCGTATATTTGGATTGATAATATACAGAGTGGTACCACACCTATGGTGTTTAATCAAATCTTGGTTGGTGAACATCGTATCCGTATTAGCAAAGACGGCTATGTGGATAGCAATCATGTGATTGCTGTTGAAGAAGGAAAAGATCATGTCATTTCGTATGCCCTACAGCAAACGGATACAGCTCAGGCGATGCTGACTTCACTTCCCAATATGTCGCTTGCAGACAATGTACATGTCTTTAATCTAAAAGATGTTAGTTTTGCTATGGTGAAAATACAGGGAGGTACATTCTATATGGGAGCGTCGGAGGAACAATTTGATGAGATGAATGATAATGAACTACCGATTCACCAAGTTTCTATATCCGATTTCTATATGGGACAAACCGAAGTGACACAGGCACTTTGGAAGTCAGTTATGGGGACTAATCCGAGTGCCTTCCCCTCTAATGCGTCCAATCCTGTAGAAAATGTAAGTTGGGAAGATTGTCAACGATTTATTCGTAAATTAAATCAATTGACAGGTCAAACCTTCCGTCTCCCCACAGAAGCCGAGTGGGAGTATGCGGCGCGCGGAGCAAGGGATACGATTAGCTATAAATATGCAGGAGATAGTATTTCTACCAATGTAGCATGGTCAATGGAGAATAGTGGTGGTGCAACACATATGGTTGCACTCAAAGACCCGAACCAATTGGGCTTGTATGACATGAGCGGCAATGTTTGTGAATGGTGCCAAGATTGGTATAGTAACTATAGCATACAGAACCAAAAAGACCCTAAGGGTCCTTCGGAAGGAGCATATAAAGTGTACCGTGGAGGAGGATGGTCCTTTATGGCATCATATGCACGGGTGGCGCAACGCAATTACCACACACCTACTTTTAGCAATTCCAACATAGGATTGCGATTGGCACTATCTTCAATAGCAGAGGAAATGCCGATTGTTGAGCCTAAAGAGGAAGCTTCATCTTTACTTCCTTCAACGACAGATTCTGCTGGTATAGTCAATGTGTTGGGTATATCTTTCGGTATGATTACAATAGAAGGGGGAACATTCAAGATGGGAGCTACACCAGAGCAAGGAAATGATGCAATGGGAAGTGAACGACCTGTCCGAGATATTACTCTCTCAGACTATCGTATAGGTCAAACTGAGGTTACACAAGCTCTTTGGAAGATAATCATGGGTACTAACCCAAGTGCAGATACAACTTGTTTGCAAAATCCTGTTACCAATGTTAGTTGGGCTGACTGCCAAGTCTTTATTACTAAACTGAACGAAATGACAGGTAAACACTTCCGTCTTCCTACTGAGGCAGAATGGGAGTATGCGGCTCGTGGTGGTAAACTGACCAATCATTTTAAGTATGCGGGTAGTGCTATGATGACTGAGATTGCTTGGTATAATGCTAATAGTAATGGTAAAGTTCAACCTACAGCTCAAAAGAAACCCAATGAGTTAGACTTGTATGACATGAGTGGTAATGTAAGTGAATGGTGTCAAGATTGGTATGGTACTTATGAAGGAAATGGACTTACTAATCCACAAGGTCCTGCCACTGGTTCCTATCGCGTGGTACGAGGCGGAAGTGCGCTTACACCAGCACGATTGAATCGTGTAGCGTATCGTAATGGGTATGCTATTGATGATAAACACTCTGACTTAGGTTTCCGTTTAGTAGAAGTTATACAAGATAAAAATGCTTCTGTCGCTAAAATGGAGATACCGATGGATAAAGAACGGTTAGATTTTGAAGTAAAAGGAGTGGCGTTTACTATGATTAAAGTGGATAGTGGTTCGTGTCTTATGGGGGCCACTTCTGAGCATAAAGACCTTGCTTATGATTGGGAGAAGCCAATGCATTATGTCACCTTGTCTGACTTCTTCATTGGTCAAACAGAAGTGACACAAGAATTGTGGAGTGCTATTATGGATTCTGTGCCAAGCAGATTCCAAAACGACCCGACTAATCCTGTTGATAATGTTAGTTGGGAAGATTGCCAGTTATTCCTGACCAAACTAAATGCTCTTACAGGTGCCACATTCCGCCTGCCTACGGAAGCGGAGTGGGAGTATGCGGCACGCGGAGGTAAGAATGCACAGCGAAAACTGTATGCAGGTAGTGACAATCCAGATGAAGTCGTGTGGTATAGAGATAATAGTTTGGGTAGTTCACATCCTGTTGGACTTAAGAAATCGAATGAATTGGGACTTTATGATATGGGGGGTAATGTGTGGGAATGGTGTCAAGATTGGTATGGAGCATATAGTTCTATTTCCCAAATCAATCCCGTTGGACCCGATTCTTCAACTACCAATCGCCGTGTCGTACGAGGCGGTAGCTGGGCATATGACGCAAATAACTGTCGTGTAACAGTCAGAAACGGACAAGTAGAAACGGATAAGAAGGTAGATATTGGATTCCGCTTAGCGTTGTGATTACAACCAATCGCTACGATCTAAGTTACGATAAGAAATTGCTTCCATCAAATGTGTGGAACAAATGTTTTCGCTACCGGCTAAGTCAGCTATGGTGCGTGCTACTTTCAATATACGGTCGTATGCGCGGGCGGATAGTCCCAATTTATCTATAGAATATGCTAATAGCTTGTCACCTGCCGCATCTAAAGCGCAGTAGGTACGCACCAACTTTGGTGTCATTTGCGCATTGCAGTGGATTGGCGTTTTGGCGTTTTTGTTGTATTCTGCGAAGCGCTGTTGTTGTAGGGTGCGCGCTTGTATTACGCGTTCGCGAATGGTTGCACTACTTTCGCTGGGGGTTGTCTCTTTGAGCGTAGAGTAGGGAACAGGCTGTATGTCGCATTGTATGTCAATGCGATCTAATAAAGGTCCTGATATGCGACTCATATAACGATGAATCTGTGCGGGGGTACAAGTGCAAGGGTGTGCAGGATTATTTTCTCCATAATGACCACAAGGACACGGATTCATAGCGGCAACTAACATAAATCCCGCAGGATAATCCACACGCACTTTTGCTCGCGTAATGCAGATATGTCTATCTTCAAGCGGTTGGCGCATTACCTCTAACGCACTTCTTTTGTATTCTGGCAACTCATCCAGAAAAAGTACACCATTGTGCGATAAACTTATCTCTCCAGGCTGTGGGTTGCTACCTCCGCCTACTAAAGCGACATCAGTTATCGTATGATGTGGACTACGGAATGGTCGTTGTACAATCAAGGCACTGGTCATTCCATTCTGTTCTTTGCGTCTGCTCATCATACCTGCTACGGAATAAATCTTGGTCGTCTCCAATGCTTCATCCAATGTCAGCGGAGGGAGAATGGATGACATGCGCTTAGCCATCATGCTTTTTCCTGCACCAGGAGGACCTATCATTAGCATATTGTGCCCTCCAGCGGCTGCTACTTCCATCGCGCGCCGAACATTTTCTTGCCCCCTTACATCGGAGAAATCAAGGTCTGCGGAGAACGCATGCATCTGAAATTCTGCTGCGGTATCTACCTGAGTAGCTGCAAATGTTTGTGTGCCATTCAAGAAATGCACCACTTCACGCAGGTGACTCAGCCCAAACACATTCAAACCTTCTACTACAGCCGCTTCGCGTGCGTTGCCTGCTGGTAAGATAACACCCTTAAATCCTGCTTTTTTAGCAGCTAATGCTATCGGTAATACGCCTTGAATAGGTTGTAATGAGCCATCCAATGACAATTCGCCCATGATAAGATACTGTTCTAAAAGTTGTGTCTTGACTTCTTCTTCCGCAGCTAATATACCTATTGCCAATGGGAGATCATAAGAAGCTCCCTCTTTCTTAATGTCTGCAGGAGCCATGTTTATGGTTAGTGTATGGCGTGGTTTGCTATAGCCATTCACGGTCAATGCTGCGATAATGCGCTCATGACTTTCCTTGACTGCATTATCAGGCAGACCTACCAATGTAAATTCGAAGCCAGGTACAGCATGCACTTCAATAGTTACTATCACAGCATCTATACCATATGGCGCTGCTCCATAACATTTAATTAACATAGGCAATAAAGCTTTTTATGGTTGAATACTATCTGTTGGTTGGACAACCTGTTGTTGGATAGTGTCTTCTGCTTGGGGTGTTATTTTCCGTTTGGGGAGTTTCCAATTAAAGTCGTGTTTGAATACCAAACCTAATCCTTGAACAGTATTTGCTTGTTTCAGGGAATACTTATCTACAGTATGCGTGTATGCTTTTGCTCGTAGTTTGCCATTCGGAGTCAGTAAGTATTCAATATCCAAATCACCGAAAAATGGGCGATTACTTAAATCATTGTATCGATAGCCAAAATTACCATTGATAACCAACTGTCGTATAGGTTGAATTTGGAAGTTTGCTTCGTATTCCTGAGAGGCGGTAGCGCCCTCGCCATCTGTTCGGAAATTAAAGCCCATAGTAAATATATCTGTCAGTTTACTCAACCAAGAATTAATTTGTCCTGTAATTGTGGAAGATAGCAACGAATAGGTCTCGTTAAGACCTACGGTTTGTGTGTTTTGCAAGTAATCTGCTGTGTAGAAACGATTGAAAACAAGTAGGTATATAACCTGTCGCATCAGCATCTCTTCGGTATTGATGATTGAATTTACTTGACTTTGTACCGATTCGTCCGATTGCGGTAATTCTACTGCAAATTTCAGTAGAGGATTAAACAATTGATCTGTCATGTATAACACACAATTGACAGGTACGGATGTACGATTGGTGGCAACTTGTGAGAACTCACTGCCAAACAAATCGCGCAAAGAAGCTGTGGTATGATAACGCCCAGTTATATCTACGGTAGGCGATAATGGATCGCCACTCCATACTACTCGACTGCCTTCTGCTATATCAAAATTACGCCGAACGATATTTCCTAATGCATAAGAGAACAATCCAGATTGTAGCGTATAAGTACCTAACATTTGAATATCCTCTGAGGAATCATCATAAGTGATTTTTAAGTTGCCTTCGCCTCTACCACGAATACCGTCATCGCCACCTAATTTGATGTTGATATCCGCTGTGGGGGTTACTTCCAATTGTAATGAAAGCAATAATTTAGCTCTATTAGGTATGTCTACGGAGGTGTTGGTGCTCGGCTTTTCGAGCAAATGCAGGATGTTATCGGCTTTTTTAGGTTCTTTGAAGTGAATAAATGAAGAACTGGATGCTACCGATGCTGTGTTTACACTCAAATAGAAACTGGTATTAGCTTCGCTGCGGGCTTTTACCGTTATTTTGCATTCGTGGTCATCTCCTTTGATATTCACATCTCCTGTGCCATGAACTTTACCATAGAATAATGCTTGCGGATCATATGGTAGATTCAGTGCAAGCATATTATCTACATGTGCATTGAGATTATATTGGAAATTCAAGAAATTGGTATGTGTGATATTTCCGCTGAATAAACCTTGATTACCTTCTTGATCATACAGTGTGACTTTTGGAATTCGTATGGCTGTTGAATCCATGAATATGGAATCACTGAAATAGAATGTACTTCCTAATTGTGGTATTGTTAATTGTGCATCTTTTCCCAAGATAGCAGCTGTAACCCATGTTTTGTGGTTTTGTCCAAACACCTGCAAGTCACCATAAGCTCGTCCTTGTGGATTGGTAAAGAAATCGTGTGTCCAAAAGTCAATCAGATGAATGTTTACGCTATCGCAGTGTATGTCCAATCCCCACCATTTGGTAGCAGGAATTACTTTTCCATCAACTTCAACCACCTTGTGATTAGTAGAATCAATGGCTTCACCATGGATAATGATAGTTTTTTCTTTTCGATCAAGATATGTTTGTGCTGTTAGGTCGCCTAAATAAGTACCATTTAGTCCAGCTTGTGGTATAGATACTTCTGCTTCTACCATGGGTTGAGTAAACAAGCCATACAATGTAGCCCATCCCGTAAGCGGACCTTGTACTGAGATTGCCTCTCCTGCCAAAGTATAACTCAATAAATATTGCAAATCAATGTTGCGCAGTTCTACGGTTATTGAGTCTTCTATTTGCGGTGATGCTGTACCATGAGCAGCTATGGTTTGATAGTCCGTGTTAAGCGAGAAATTATTTATGTGAAGCTCTTTATCTGCAACTATGTATGAAACATCAGCTTCTGCAATGGTCCATGACGAATCATTAAGAACGATGTTTGTTGGATGGATATGCATGTCAAACAGAGGCTGCTTGGCGTATTGTTTTAGTTGGGAAGATACATGTATGACACCTTCATTGCGTACACTATCGGTGTTGTCCAATTGAATTTTCATGTCCAACGAGTCGTTCCTTGCATTGAGGTTCATTCTCAACTTTACATCACCAATTTTAGCAGCGGTCGGATTGTTTTTTGGCAAACGATTATACATATAGACAGCCACTCCCAAATCCTCGTTAGCATTATCAATGGATACTGTCAAGTCTTCTATTTGTGTACCACTCGTTTTTATTTGAGGTATATGGGCTTGTAGCCCCAATTTGGCTATGTCTTCGTGAATAAATCCTTTTATGGTAGGATAGGATGGGAGAGATATAGGGAGGTCTAAAGCATGAGTAATAGTTTCTAATTCCCTAAAATAGGCATAAAAATCCAAATTGTTGGACTGTTTATTTGCCTTACTTGGTTTCTGTATGATGGATGGTAAATAGGTGTGTAGTATATTTTGAATAGTATGGGGTAGGGTGGTGTATTGGAACTCTCCTGAGATGCTTGCTGTCAGATAATCTGACTGTAGGTGCATTTTGTGAGCAGGCTTGCCATTTTCTAAGTAACTGTCAATGTTCAATTTCAGTTGCTCCATGACTGCTTGTTTCTGTCCGTTGATTACGCTCAATGTGTCAATAATCATGTATCCCGTCAGGTTGTCCAACATCTGTTTGGGAGCGCCAGAGGTGAATAGACTAATGTATGTCGTAGCGCCGATAGCCATATCGGGATATTGTTCTGTTAGGTGGATGGCATGCGGACGAAAATCGGCAAGTCGGGCTGTGATGTCCAAACGGGTGTCTTCTGAGGACCAGTCGGCTAAACCATTCATTTGTAGTGAAATGTTTTCGTCGTTGATGTAGAGTTTGCCGCTCACTTCTTCTACCCCCATCACGCCGTCAAAGTGTATGTCGTTGTAGGTATAACCACGATATTCTATGTGATGAATATCGGCTTGGGCAATACATTGTGTGAGTTGTGCCGTGTCGATTTTGCCATCCACATGGGCTTGTAGCGAAATCGAACCTAAATCTTTTTGGCTTAGTAGTTTTCCTATTTGAAATTTGTTTGTTGATAGATGTCCGACAAAGTCTATGTGTTGCAAAGTGGAGTCTGTTTCTAAATAGCCATTTACTTTCATAGAACCTAATGCTGAGGTAAAAGCACCATGCAAGTTCAAATGTTCTATTCTTCCATTTACTGCACCATGATAATGCACTTGACCTAATTGGGCAATATGTTTAGGGAGATGAATAGGTTTGCTTTGCAATTGTGATAGGGCATCTTGGAGTAGGGCATAATTGCAATATAGGTCATTGCAATGTGCCTGCACATATAGCGAGTCTAATTTCGTAGGATGATAAACGGCTATGTCACCGTCAAAAATGCGTTGGTCTCTATACACCAACAACATCTCATCGGCGAAAATCGAATCAAGGTCGCCATGCAAAGTGGCTTTGAATTCGGCATCCAATTGGTCCAGTTGTGCATGCAGTGCAAGGTGATTGATGCGAATATCCAATGAGTCGCTATTGAATACGGGTAATGTCAAATCTAAGTGCAGTTGATCTACCAGCAACTCGTTGTAGCGGAAGCGTACATCTGTTAGTTGTAGTTTGTCTATATTTACGCGCAGAGAAAAAGTGGCTGTGTCTGTCTGCTGCACCATATCTAACAGGAATTGGCAGTTGAGTGTCGAATCACTCATGGTTTGAAGGTTTATATAGGGGCGCTTCAATGCTATTTCGGTTAGGTCTAATCGGTCATCTACTAAACCCAGTAGGTTTATGCTAATATCGGCTTGTTCTACGAAAAGCAGGGTGTCACGCTGTTGATCGCTGATGTATAGACTATCAACAGTTAAGTGGTTTAGCGGACGGTAATGAATGTGCTTAATGCTCACATCAGCACTAAGTTTTTCGGATAATTTTTCGGCTACTTGTCCTACGATGTAAGTCTGCACTTTGCTGTTGTACAGAGCCAAAAGTGTACCACCGATAAGCAGTGAAAGAGCAATCAATACCACAACCAACGGTGTCAACCATTTTTTTGTGTTGGTTGGCATTGGTTGGGTGTTTTCGAGGGTGTTATTCGCACCGTCTTCACTCGTTATATGGACATTGTTTTCTTCTTGCACGAAAAATCCCAATTAAAAATCGCACAAAAGTACAAAAAAAAATGCACATACGCAAGTAAAGCGAGCAATTTGTAAGAAAATAATAGATTTTTCCCCCTTCACACCATTATCTTCTCACCCTTTCACCCCTCACCTTCCACGCCCTAATTACCCACACGCTACGCGACCATTTTGTGACCATTTCGCGACCACTATAGCCCATTTATATCCTATCCTTATCCTATGTATATCTGTTTTTTTGCAAAAACAGGCATGCGACATCTTCGCTTACCACTCGGTTACCACTGGGACTTTCCAGGCACCCCCATGAAAAAATCCGCATAACCGATTTCTATCTCGATTATGCGGATTGCTAAAAGTTAGTAATGTAACTTTCGGTTCTTAGAAATTCAACGCCAAACCGATACCATTTTGACTGGTTTGTAGATTCAAAGACAAATCTGCTCTAACCATATTTTGTTTATTAAAGCGACGGGGGGTATTATTTACGATACCATGTCCTGCACTCAAAACAGGAATAGAAATGAAGGTTAATCCTGCACCTCCACAAATAAGTCCAAGTCCAGGTTCCCAATATTTAATATATTCGTGTTCTTTTTCAGGTGACCAATAGCCATACATCAACGATTCTGCTTTTATCATTAGTACGCCACCTGCAACTGTTGCTGCTGCACCGAAGGCAAACATTGTCCATCCAGCTGATATACACGCTTTTCCACGCAAATAACGCTTAAAAACCTCAGGGGCGTTGTTACGCAAAAATGCTTCGTAAGCTTTTTTATCCATTTGGGTCTCACCGTACGAATAGGCCTGCACACCAAATAGTTTTTGATCTGTTTTAGAATTACGAACTAATTGTATTTCAGCGGGTACTAACTCTATTTTTGCTTTCTTTGGTTGGTCTTGCTTTTTAAATACTGATTTTTTCTCTGTTTCTACGGCAGAAGTTGTGTTTTCTTCATAAAACATTTTTTTTGCCAATGCAATACAACCTTTTTGAATGGCATCTGCTGTCGTTCCCATCATCATATTATCAGTCATAATCGTGCGTGCAGTTTCTACATCCAGTAGCTTAGCAGTAATAAACATAGTTCTTGCATCTACCACAACTGCCTCTGCTACAAGAATATAGTTAGCACCTGTCATTTCACCCAATCGTTTGATTTGGTCGTTGCTTACCAAACCTGTGCGTTGGAAATCTTGTTCACCCATAATCGCATCGATGTCTGTACGATCATACGCCTCATAACCTGAGGTTTGTGTAATCGCTTTACTCAAGTTCGCACGCAAAATCAATTTGTTAGCGTACGAAACTTTGTTTTCCTTGTCCACAGTTTCCAAAATTGCGACACGCTTTACTTGGGCAGACATCATTCCTGAAATCAACAGGAATAAGAATAAAATAGTTTTTGTTTTCATTGTTATAATTGTTTAATTGTTTGTGTTTTAGTTATTTATAATTTCTTTAACTTTTGTGGCAACTTGCTGATAAACTTCTGCATATGCAACATAAGCCGCTTCTTCACGATTGAGCGTGTGTGAACCTTTTTCGCTAAAACTACCCTCGTATATCGTACTCTGCGTATTGCCTTTCACTATTTGCAATGCCACTTCTGCCATAACGAAGTAGGCAGTATAAGCGCCAGTCTGCAAGGTGTTATATTCGCGAGTTGTTCCATGCAACCAAATCACCCAATCCGCCTCTGCTTCGTTTTTGGTGAAAGTACAACCCATAGGAGAAATCTCCTGCTTAATCTGCTGAATCAATGTGGGGTATGTTTTTTCAAAAATAGTCACCTCTCCACCAATATATATAGCCACTCCATTTTTCAGTTGTTGATACAATGCAGTTGCTCGTTGTTTGAGTGCGTTACTCTCTGCAAAAGCAATATCTTCCATTTCGGTATTGCTATCCACGCTTTGTACTACTTTTTGTTGCTCCAGTACTTGCTGCAAATGTTCAATGGCTTTGGCTATGGATTTGCGTGCTGCATTTTTCTCTCCTTCTGCCAACAAACCCTCTGCTTCTTCTATTGCCATTTCAGCGCGAGTTACATGACTGATAATCTGCTTCTTTAGCGTGCGAACCAAGTCTGTTTTCTTTACCCATGCAAAAGCAAATATCTCGTTCGTTTTGGGATTATGCCAACTCTCAACAGATAAGTTGGGAATATCTTTTAGCGAACTGTGAATAGTGGTTGAAGTACTGAATAGTTCGCGAGTCATTTCGCTAAATCCCATTGTACCAGAATGTTGGTCGCTCTGCACAATAGAGGATGAAGTATATTCTACGCTGGTTGTGATGTTTTGTACTGCCTCTGCTTGTGCTTTCTCTTTTATGCGTTGAAGCGTTTGCTCAACGCTTTCGCCTGCTTGCACTTCGCCCATGACAAAGCCACAGACATACGATGTTCGTGGGTATGTTGCAGCTCGCCAATTGTCGTCACACCATAATGGTGCAGTACTTTGACCAAAAGCCAAAATACTACACCATACACTCAGTATCAAGATAGTCGTTCTCACTCGGCACTACCATTACGGATAAATTCACTCACTTTCTCTGCGTACTTTTGTGCGACAGCAGACTCTTTGGCTGCATTTTCAAAAGCACGGATACGAGCAGCAGAAGCGGCATCTATATCTACAATAAAGTATGCTTCAAACTCATAGGCAGGTACACCATTGTGTTTTATTTCACGATAAATGCAGAATGTGTTGTGTAATTCGCCCTTTATTTCGGCAGTTACATTATTTTCATACGCAGCGTAAAAGTGTTCAAACTCATCTAATTCTTCTGGAGTTAATCTGGAAGCCATGTCTCCATTGATACGACCTTTGATGTTGCTGCCCATTTCTTGTGCGTACTTGGTGCAAGCATTCATTATCAGTTTATCTTTCGCGAGGTTTTTGTTTGTAGATATAGTTTGTGTGGTAATCTCCTTTACTCCATCATCAGTTAATTTCTCATAGTGCAGCAACAATGCTACTTCCAATGTGCGCGAAGTGCCAAATACTTTCCAATCGCCCTTGGCGTACTCCTTCATTTTGAGTTTGTACTCTTTTTTCAATTGTTTTTCCAACTGCTTGTTTTGTGCATTGGCGGGAACGGCTACAATAGCCAAAGCCATGAGGGCTAATACGATTGTCTTTTTCATTGTTGTAGTGTTTTAATAAGTTTGTATTTAATTGATTATTTACCAAACCGTTATACACATACAAAAAAGCGTGAAACTTGCTGTTTGCCAGTTCCACAACTTGAGGCTCTCGCATTGCCTAATCTCATCGAACCGACAACGCGAAGCCCACGCCGAATATAAACATTCTCCGTGCTATTTCTTAGTTAAGGTACGCGTGTGCGCATACGCATATACGCAAAAGGCGTACCAAAATAGGCACAAGAGGGATAATCTATATCCCGTAGGACATCTATCGTTGCTAAGTCCTGATGAGATTCTGAAATTTGCGAGATTTCAAGTTGTCAGAACAGAGCGCTAATAAACGCCTTTTTAATATGTCTGCAAAACCCTCCGCCGATGTGCAGACATCCCTTCGTTGGGTTTCGCGCTGCAAAGGTAGTAAAAAAAATGTATATGTGCAAGAAAAGTTTACTTTTTTTGCCATAGGCTACATTTTTTAGGGATTTATACCTATTGACACTATGTATTGTTTTCCCTGTCGCGCCAGGAAGTTGATTGGCGCGCCAGTTGTTTAAGATGTTTTTTTAATAAATAATTCTTGTTTTTTTAGTTGCCGTGTCAACTTGTATATAGTTCTCTTTTCTTGAATTGTACAAAAAAATCGCCGAAAAAGCGATTTTTAGTTTATCCCGTTTTTATCCCTTGCTTTTTTGGAGCTTTTTGCGGGCTAAAATGACTGCCAGGAATTGTGCGGTTATTCTGCGGTTATTGTGCGGTAATAGTGCGGTGCGTGTGGCTATTTTTTGCCTTGGTTTTGTTTCCAATACCTGCATAGTTTTTGCAAACTGCACTGCTTGCACTTCGGCGTGCGCGCTTGACAGGTATAGCGCCCATGCAACAACAACCAATGATGGGCTTTGGGAATGATGTTTTCAGGTATATGTTTGATCAACTGCTTTTCGCTATCCAGCGGATTTTTTGCGTTGGTGGTCAGTCCGATACGCTCTGCCACACGAAAGATATGCGTATCGACCGCCATTGTGGGCTGGTTCCACCATACCGCACACACGACATTCGCCGTTTTCCTGCCCACACCTGCCAATGTTTGTAATGCTTCGCGTGTGTCGGGTATCTGACCGTCGTACACCTCCACCACACGCTTTGCCATGGCTACCAGATGCTCCGCCTTGCTATTAGGATAACTCACCGATTTGATGTACGAAAACACCTCTTCTGCTGTTGCTTGTGCCAGTGCCTGTACAGTCGGGTATGCCGCAAAAAGCGCAGGCGTGACCATGTTCACGCGCTTGTCTGTACATTGCGCAGAAAGCATGACTGCCACCAACAACTGATAGGCATTCTCAAAATGCAGTTCGCTATCTGCCGCAGGCCATTCTTTGGCTAATTGGCTCAATACGCCCTCATATCGTTCTTTGATGGTCATTCTTGATTGCGGTAGGTCTTGCTCAGGTATTGCAGCACTTGAGTTGCTTGTTTTTGTGTTTCTTCGGTTTCTGCGCTGATTTCGCGTTGTTGCAAGCGTAGCAGCATGACTTGATAGAGTAGTGTCAAGCATGCTTCTATATCACTCATGGTGGGAGTGTTGGTCTTGGCTTTTAGTAGGTTGAGCGCGGGAGTTAGGCGAAGCATGGCTGCACGATAAGTGGCTTCTTGTTGAAGTATGTCGTCGTGCAGTTCTTCCAATTCGGATAGGGCGTTTTTTGCCAATTGCAAATGTCCACCTGCCATGATGTTTTCTTGGTGCATCATGTTGTATAGGTCCTGCAATTCCTGATTGGCTTCTGCCTGCTGCGGGAATGCGCGTAGGTAATCCTCTATCTGCCAGAGGTATAGGATATACTCGGCAATATTATTCTTCTTCAAAATCATAGTCTTCGTCTAATAAATAATCGTAGTCGTCAGAGAAAAATTGTTCTATATCTCGTCTATCTTTTTTGGTAGGTCGCCCTGTACCTCTGTCGCGTCCGCTTTGTGCGGCGTAGCGTGCTAATTCCAAGAGTTCTAATTGTTCCTTAGGGGTAATGTCTTGCAAGTACTCAGGCACCATTTTTGCGCCTAAGCGGTTGCCACTGAGCTGCAGGATGCGATAGGTGTAGGTGATTGGTCCTTTGCGAACGGTAAAGACATCGCCAATATGAAAGACGCGGCTGGGCTTTACTTCCACACCATTTATTTTCACGCGTCCGCATTTGCATGCGTCGGTAGCAATAGAGCGGGTCTTGTAAATCCGCATTGCCCATAAGTATTTATCTACTCGTACTTCCATACTCCCTGCCTTTAACCTCTCACCTTTAACCTCTCACCTTTAACCTTTAACCTCTAACCTCTCACCTACTTCCCATTATACTGATTCATCGTTCTATCCATTCCTTGCAAACAGAAGGAGGGTATGATTTCGCTGACTATTTTCAGTCGGTCGGGTAGGGTTTTCTGCTCCTCGTCGCTCCATTGTCCGAGAACGAAGTTGCATTGTGCGCCTTTGCTGAAATCGTTGCCAATACCAAAGCGCAGGCGTGCATAGTTCTGTGTACCAAGTATTTGCTGGATATGTCCCAATCCGTTGTGTCCTCCGTTGCTGCCCTGTTTGCGCATGCGAATACTGCCGAAAGGCAGATTCAAATCATCTACCAACACAAGCATATTCTCCACCGCAATTTTCTCTTGTTGCAACCAATAGCGCACAGCATTGCCGCTGAGGTTCATGTAGGTGGATGGCTTGAGTAAAATGATTTCTGCACTCTTTACGCGGCAGCGTGCTACAAAACCATAACGCTTGTCTTCCCAAATAGCGTTTTTGCTTTCAGCAAAAGCATCCAGCATCATAAAACCAATGTTATGACGCGTATTGGCATACTCGCTACCTATATTTCCTAATCCAACAATCAAATATTTCATATCCTTGCCTCTAACCTTTAACCTCTAACCTTTAACCTTTAACCTCTAACCTAATATATGCGCCGTCCTCTAAACTAAAAAGAGTGGAAAAGGGCTCTTTTCCACTCTTTTTTCTACCGCTCTTGTGAGTGGTGATTATTTCTTTTTGCCTTTTGGAGCAGCAGCTGCGGCAGCTTGTTGGCTTGCACGAGTTGCTTTTACTTGTGCAACGCAAGCGTCAGCTGGGTTCATGAGTTTGAGACCCTCTTCCAATTTTACTGCGCCTACATACAATTTCTTACCCAAGCCGAGGTCTGTAACATCGATCTCAACGCGGTTAGGAATTTGGGTGTAAATACCATTTACTTTCAGTTTCTTCATCTCCAAAGAGAGCTTACCACCGGCTTTCACACCTTCTGCGTGACCTGCCAATTGCACAGGGATTGCTACGGTTACTGGCTTATTCTCTGTTACCTCCAAGAAGTCAATGTGGAACAACTCCTCAGATACTGGGTGGAATTGCAACTCTTTTACTACAGCCATTTTCTTTGTCTCGCCGATAGTCAACTCTACTGCCATGGTGTCTGGAGTGTAGATGAGTTTGCGTACATCGTCAACAGTTACTGTGAAAGTTACATTCTCGCCATTGCCATACAAGTTGCAAGGTACGAGGTTCTCTTTGCGGAAAGTCTTTGCTGCTTTCTTGCCGTACTCGCTGCGTGGAGTACCTACCAATTCAAAAGTTTTCATTTTTTTTAATTAAAGTGTTACTCAATAATAGGGCAGAATTCCCAGCCTATAGCCTCATAGCCTTTCGCCTAATCGCCTTTATGCTGTTGGTGTGGCTGCCCGTATCCCATCACACATGAGATTTCTCTCAAAAAAAGCCCGACATGCGGGCTTCTTTGTTGACCAACCTGGAATCGAACCAAGATTTTCAGAACCAAAATCTGACGTAATAGCCTTTATACCATTGGTCACCGATATACTTCCTTTTTGAAAGCGGGTGCAAAGGTACTGCTTTTTTTTGATATGACCAAATATTTCTGCAAAAAAGTGCAATTTTTCTGCATTTTTCTGCTTTTTCACCTCAAAATCCAGCCTTTCACCTCAAAATCCAGCCTTTAACCTCTAACCTCAACAATATAATAATTCTTCTTGCCTTTTTGGCAGAGCAGGTATTTGCCGTTGAGCAGCATGTCTGCGGTGATGGTCTTTTGTGGGTCGGTGAACTTCTCTTTGTTAATAGAGAAACCGTTCGCGATAATCATTTTGCGGGCCTCGCCTTTGGAAGGGAAGATATTGGTTTTCTCAGCCAGCAAGTCAAGGGGTGGAATACCTGCGTTCAACTCTTCGCGACTTACTTCGTGTTTCTCCACGCCGTCAAACACTTGCAAGAAAGTCTCTTCGTCAAGTTTGCTCAACGCATCTTTGGTCGCATTGCCAAAGAGGATATTGCTTGCCTCTACAGCTGCTTCGTAATCTTCGCGGCTGTGTACCATTACGGTCACCTCTTCTGCCAAACGCTTTTGCAATGCACGCATATGAGGAGCCTCATCGTGCGCAGCAATCAATGCATCAATGGTTTCTTTGTCGAGGCAGGTGAAGATACGAATATAGCGTTTCGCATCGTCATCGCTCACATTGAGCCAGAATTGGTAGAATCGATATGGGCTGGTGTATTTCTTGTCAAGCCATACATTGCCGCTCTCGGTCTTACCGAACTTGCCGCCATCGGCTTTGGTGATCAGTGGGCAGGTCAATGCGAATGCCTCGCCGCCACCCATCTTCTTAATGAGCTCGGTACCTGTGGTGATGTTGCCCCATTGATCGCTACCGCCCATTTGGAGTTTGCAGTTTTTGTGCTTGTTGAGATATACATAGTCGTAACCTTGCAACAGCTGGTATGTGAACTCGGTGAACGACATACCTTGGCTGCACTCGCCGTTGAAGCGTTTCTTCACAGAGTCTTTCGCCATCATGTAATTCACAGTGATGAGCTTACCTACTTCGCGTGCGAAATCAAGGAAGGTGTAGTCCTTCATCCAGTCGTAGTTGTTTACGAGCTCAGCCGCGTTCTCGCCCTCACCAAAGTTGAGGAAACGCTCTAATTGCGCTTTGATGCACGCTTGGTTATGGCGCAATGTCTCCTCGTCCAGCAAGTTGCGCTCGGCAGACTTACCACTTGGGTCGCCAATCATACCTGTCGCACCACCAATCAAGGCGATAGGCTTGTGACCTGCGTTTTGCAAGTGCTTGAGCATCATGATGCCGCATAAGTGACCAATATGCAAACTATCTGCTGTAGGGTCAATGCCCAAGTATGCAGCAGTAGGCTCTTTCATCAATTGTTCTTCTGTTCCAGGCATCATGTCTTGCAACATACCACGCCAGCGCAATTCTTCTACAAAATTCTTCATTGCTATGTAATATATATAAGGTGTATAAATTCGCGAAAAAATAAATCACTTTCTTACAAAAAGCCTGCAAAGGTACAACAATTTTTGGAAATATGCAAATTTTTTTGTGTATGTCAATTTTTTTTCGTACCTTTGCAGCGACATTTATGGTCTATAACTAACTTGGGTACAAAAGGTACCCGCTAAAACACATTAAAAAAGATGAATATTGTAAAAAAGGAGATTATTCTTCCTGATGGGCGTGTGATCACGCTCGAGACTGGCAAGCTGGCTAAGCAAGCAGACGGCGCTGTAATGGCGACCCTCGGTAATACCATGGTTCTTGCTACAGTTTGCTCCGCTAAGACTGCGGTTCCTGGTACGGACTTTATGCCGCTTACCGTTGAGTACAAAGAGAAGTTTTCTGCAGCTGGTCGTTTCCCAGGCGGTTTTACTCGCCGCGAGGGTAAAGCATCTGATTACGAGATTTTGATTGCTCGTTTGATTGACCGTGCTTTGCGTCCACTTTTCCCAAGCGATTATCACGCTGACACTTTCGTAAATGTAACGCTCTATTCTGCTGACGGCATTGATATGCCAGAGTCTATCGCAGGTTTGGCTGCTTCAGCTGCACTTGCTTGCTCAGATATCCCATTCGAGGGTCCTATCTCTGAGGTACGCGTAGCGCGCGTGAATGGTGAGTTCGTCATCAACCCAACCTTCGAGCAATGCGAGAAAGCGGATATCGAGCTCGTTGTTGCTGCTACGCTCGACAACATCATGATGGTTGAGGGTGAGATGAAAGAGGTTAGCGAGGCAGATATGCTCGAGGCAATCAAGGTGGCTCACGAGGCTATCAAACCACAATGCCAAGCTCAAATTGAGATGATGGAGGCATTTGGTAA
>JAGBZD010000128.1 GCA_017628395.1 Paludibacteraceae bacterium
AGGGCTTTGGCAGTATCGGACTTTTTGCCGTTCTTTCCGTAGTAATACTCTTCTGCTCTTTGATAGATAGCATCTAGTTGTGTTTTGTTCATTTTCATAATTTATTTCTGTCAGGTATTAGTCTAAATAGTCATCAGAGTTCGTTTTGTAGCTGTCTTTGTTGGCGATTACCACTCCATGCTTTTCAAAGAAGTTGATGTGCCAATCGGGGGCATCGTCTATGACATAGGTAGCCATTTGCAGGTCTGCAGGTGCGAGAGTCTTGATTAGTTCAAGTATGGCGGTAGCATATCCTTGTTGGCGCACATCTGGGCTGACATGAAAATTCTCTAGCCAAACATCATATTCTCTGAAATGGATGCAACCGTGCAATACGAGTAGTTGAGCAAAAGCATCACCGTTGCTCTCCATGATGCTGTAACAAGTGCCATATTCGAATGGCGCTTGGTGTGTGATAAATGTAGGTTTCATACTATAATTTCTTAAGTTAGAATGGAACTTCTGTTTCAAAAATAACCATTGCAGTCCATTTAGTCCAAGCTGCATTGTTAGGATTGACAGCCTCAGCGGTATATTTGATGTCAATTACCTTGATGTCTTGGGCTTGTTCTTGTAGAAATTGATTAACTGCGCCTTGAAAAACTTTTAAATCAGAAGTCTTCTCTTGAAATACTTTTACCTGTACCATGATTTTGTTGTTTTATGAAATTAATGTTACAGGGCTAATATAGTATGATTTTTTAGAAATTCAAAATAATACTCAAAAAAACGATTTTTTTATTCGCTTATGCTGGTGATATGTTCTATGTTAATCTCGTAGTACATTCAAGAAATTGCCTATCGCCTCCTTGGTTTCATCAACAACTTTTTCATCTTAGTCGTATCGGTAGGTATACCATAAAGAGCATTTATGCGTTGCTCTATACGATCGTACTCGTGGCTTAAATCATCCCATTGCGTGTAGCTATTAGTTACCACTTCTACCCTATAGACTATATCTATGGATTTTGAATAGGCATACACAACTACAGAACATGGGAACCCATGATAGGCGGTAAGTGTCTTTCCGTTAACTGTTCCTATCTAATTCCGTGTGCGTTCGCACAAGTCTTGATAATCCTCCTTCAGCATCGTTGTGCCTGTTTCCAATGTTTGGTTGATTGTTTCTGCTATACGATAGGCTATGAGCGAGCGGAAAGTATGTTTAGCCATGATATGTGCACCTATTCGGAAGGTAAACGAATTACATTGCACCCCATCTTGGCGCAGACGATAGGCAATATTGGTTTTGACAAGAGGGAATCGGTCAGACTCTTCACTACTAAACTTAAAATCATAGTCCGCAAACATTTCCACTATTGCCTCCTTCAGCGCTTGATACTTTTGGCTATCCACGATAGTAGGCTCTTTACCTTCGCGCATGGATGAAACAAAATGAATATGATTGCCGCCTTTATTGATATTGGTTACTTGTTGCAGCAGATAGATATTCCAATGCCCTTCGCCTTGACTCAGTTGCTTGAGATCGCGATAGAAATCTTGCTGTTGTTTATCATCGGTATTGTCCTTCATATTGTAGAAAGACGAAGAATTTTCGGCATTACTTTCCAGACTTCGGCAGATAAAGTTGAATCCTCCAAACTGCGCGAGATAGTAACCAAACCATTCGGTGGCTAATTCCACATGAGCAGAGGTCACAACAATGGTCACATGGCTTCCACGATCTATGCAGCAGCCATAGGAAGTGTTGAGGCATCTATTCAGCACTACTAATCGATCTACAGGATTTTCTGCTTCGGTTTGGATGGATGCCATATTGGCTAAGCAAAACTCAGGAAACATTTCGCACGCCTCTAATATATCTTTGGTATCCAAGTGGTATTTCACTTGCAATTCTGCAATGGGCTCACACAAAGGCGCCATATAGAACTTGCCCTCTAGTCCCTTTTCGCGGCGATAATCATTTACTCGACGAGCCAAAGAAGGAGAGAAGGATTTTTGCAAACGCATACGAAACTTATTCAGCTTCGCTTTATGTTCATCTTCAGCCATCGCATGTCTAAAACCGTTGGCTATCAAACCAGCAGGTACGGCGAATAAGGCGATCTTGAGCAAACTGATAATAATCCAAATGATTCTACCCGCAAAAGTAATCGGATCACCGCACGCAAATTTGCCAGGATTGCCTAAGTATGCCATGAACGACCATACCACACTATCCCACAGGTTGGTATATACATCTGGTTGGGCAGTGTGCTCTACGAAATAGAGCACTACTGCCAATACACCCGTTAGCACTACAAGCACTTGTAGCGACACCCACATCTGTGCGTTCGCATACTGCAGTCCTTTGTAGAAAAAGTAAAAACCTTTAAATGCTTTTTTCGTTTGCATCTGTGATAAATTTACTTAACTTAATTGCTAATATGTGTCAACAAGATATCAAAAATATGCCAACTTGACCAACAAATTCTTAGTTACTAGAGGTCTGCGATTCTCGCTTTTGCATTATCACGAGATTGGTAAGTTGTAGAAACTTTATATTCATCTGAGTCCAAACTGGTGGAGTCGGAATCCTTTGTCTTTGTTATACGTATATCAGGTTTGTAACATCTAATAATACTTTGAGCCATTTGTTTATATCCATATCCAATCGCTAAATCCAAGGCATAGTCGCATATGCTGTTAATAGTCTTGTGTGCAATTTGTGCACAGACCGCATCAAACGCTTCTGGATAATACTTATGAGCAAATGGAGCCCTTAACTCGCTATTCCATGCTTCTATTTTCCCAATAAAGTATTGCCCTGTAACTGGTATTTGACTTATAAGGAATACAACCTTTGCAGTAGCCTCTTCTCCATATTGTTCTACGATAAAAGCGATTTCTTCTCTATATAACTGTTGCGTTTTATCATAATAGTCATCGGGATAAAGAGAATCATCCTTAAAACTACGAGGAGGAAGTGAGGCTAACTCTTTATGCCTACTCTCAAAATCTGCAATCTTTTGGCTTAGCTCTCGCTGTGCTTCTTCTTCTTGTATAGTTTCTTGTACTTTGTCAGATGTATAAATAAAATAAAAACCTACAGTGAAACCTACGGATAGAATGAAATAAAATAGCATGAAATAAAGAAACTTTTTCATAATTATAATAAGTTAAATATTAGAATAAAAATAAACAACGCGAAAGGACTTGTGATATCATTGACCATACACTTACTCCATTAAAGAAAGATTTTATGCTACTACCCTTTGAGCTATTTCCAGCATTCTTAGTTTCTGCCGCCTGTGCTTCCATTTCTTTCATAGTAGCTTCGTGCTCATATTGCATCTGCAGTTTTTGCAATTCTAATGCTTCCAATCGCTTGCGTTCTTCTAAATCGAGCTTACGCAATCGCTCTTTATCAATTTGCTGCATATATTGTGCATATAATCGGGTTCCCTCTTCCGCCTCTGGTGTTCCTAAAGGCAACATAGCAAGGTGTGCACCAACTGCTGGGTTGTATTCAGACATTGCCATTGCGATAGCATCCTTTAACGCTGCTAATTCGACATGCGCCACTTGCTTTTTTAACTGATCTATTACAAATGGAACTTGCTCGCTCGCCCACTTATGACAATTAATTGCTTGTTCAGGCACAGCATTGAGAACAGCTAATGCAGCCGCATAATTTTGGCTTGAACATGCCTGAGTAACTCGATTTTGTAGAGTGTGAATATTGTTTTCAAACCAAGTCACCACATTAACTTCTGCTTGAGCAATCATTTGTTGAATCTCACTTGAGTTTTTTAACTCGCGCACAGCACTGCTTGTCGCTAATTCAAAAGAATCGCCCACACCTGTTACCTGTGTTGCGTATGAAGCATATACATCCCATGTTTGCATGTTGAGTATGTAATATGTAGCATCGTATGAAATGAGCATTTTCTGAGGTACAGTTCCTGTTACCTTGCGTTCTACTGGATTCATCGCCAATGCAAATGCCATTGGAGAAGACCCATTCACACCAGAAATACCGTTTGCTGAAGTGATACGAAGCAACTGCATGATAATTTGCTCACATACTGCATCTGTAATATCGTCCGTTATAGCTGGTGGAAGAACCGTCAATCGTAAACTATGTGGTGAAATAAGTGTTTCTATATTCACCTCAGTTTCTTGCTGCTTTTGTGCAATTGCTGTTTGACGCTCTGCATCTGTCAATGACGAAGTACGCTCCTTAGGAGCAAACTTAACTACAGAAGAACCATTGTTGCTTTGGGATGAATTTTGGTGATTACCACATGACAATAAGCACAATACTGCTGTCATGATTATTAGAACGTGCGTTTTCATACTTATATTTTTTTGATTGTTAATTCAATTTCTCCTAATCCTTGAGAACGATTGGTTGCTTTAATTCCTAAATTATTTCGTAGGTTCTTCTGCAAATCACGAGTCCAATCATACACACCGTATTGAGTTCCATCCTCCTGCAATAAGTTAATGCGGACATTGGTGAATGATAATTCTTTGTCGGTATTGATCACCATTTTATAAGCGCCCTTTACTGTATGGGTTTTGATGTAATCAATAATCCAATCGGCATAGGTATCTCCCTCAATACTTTCATCAGTAAGATTAAATGGACAGTTATTATCCAAAGTTATTCTTACCGTTACATCTCTACCGCGTGTTAATATTCCGCTGTAATATTTCTGAATATCTTGCATCAAACTAGACATTTCTGAATCTAACATTCGCTGTATTGCTTCTGTAGTAGACTCTCCTTTGATATTACTTTTACTAATAGAAGCCACCACTTTAGTATTATAAGCATCTATAGCCCGCAAGGTGAACGATATATTTTTTTCTGACGATGGGACGCTGTAGGAAGTAAGACTTGGTGCTTTAACATCAGCTGAACTTTGATAATCCATCTCTAATATAATATCTGGACGCACAGTTGATAATAATTGCGTTCTTGTATCTTTTGCGAGGTTATTTGCTAGGTCAGATGCTGATTTGGTCTCTAACAACTTCATTGACTGCTCTAGGTCATTCAGCGGATAATTCTCATCATTGAATGCATCTTGAATATACGCCGCTAATCGTTTGAAACGATCATCCTTAAGTATATAGGTATTATAATCACGAATGGCATACTGCTTCCCTTGATAGGATTCTTGTTTCAAACACTTGAAGTTTGCCAATACTAAGTCACCAGGAATAACCATTATACTTGGTAGAGCTTGTTCTACGCCGTTAACATTGCTGTTAAGATATGCTCCCATATCAACAGCTTCGTTGTTCGTAGAACCGAACTGGAGTACTCTTGTTTTTTCGGTTTTAGTGCTGCATGACGCGAATGTTGCAATAATGCAGATAACGACTGAGTAGAATAATACTTTTTTCATGTTATCTAATTTTTTAATGATAATATTTTGTTTTATTTTTGTTTTTTACTTGTATTGTTTTATTGATTTGCTTATTTGGTTCTATTAATGGCATTATTTTTAGTTGTTCCTCCTGATCTTTTTCTTTTGGGTCTGTTTTTGCTATGTTATAATATGAAATAGTTTTTGTGTATGCATTGTTTTTTATTAATAACTACAAATACAAAAAGTACTACTCTTACGTATTTGTAGCGAGGTTCTAGCAAAACCTTTAACGAGGATACGCAAAAGTAGCACGATATACGCGCTGACTCTGCCACTTTCCTCGTTGTTGTAATAAAACTGCTAGATTTCGCTACAAAAACTGGTGTGTCAGTATAATTCTATGTCCCGAATGCCGATTGTGGAGGCATTCGCAATTGTCCACCGACAATCGGTTGCAAAGGTACAACATTTTTTGCATATATGCAAGGAAAATGCAAAAAAATGCACTTTTTTATTGCAACGAGCACACAAACTCACACGCATATCGCGCTACTCATGCGTTTCGGGTGCAAAGGTAGTGCATTTTGCAGATATACAAAAGGGCTTTTTTAGGCTTGTTAGAAAAGTACTTTAACGAAGGCGCTGGAGCAGCAGATCCAATGCCTCTTGTGCGGCGGTGTCGGCTGGAGAAGAAAAGATAGAAGGATATTCAGGATGTATATGAGAGAGTTGATAGGCAAGATGGGGATAATAAGATAGATAATCCTCTTCTATCAATTGTCGATTTTCGGTATAGTGAAGCAAGTATTGGCGAAATAAAGTATTAATATCATTGGCAAATGCTCCCAAATAAGTAGTTGTAAATTCTTGATAGTGATATGGAATATTCATAAGGCTATCGCGATACGCACAGAATACACTATCATAACTCTCATGAATAGGCGCAAGAATCGCTTCCTCATACGCCTGCTGTTGTGCCTGAGTAGCCATGTCCAATCGTTGCTGCACAATAGGTACACAAAGCAACGAAATTGCCATTAGCAAAGTGCAGATAATCAAAACGATAGGATATGATTTTGCACGACGAATGGCACGGCGAAGTTGCAAGATATTTGCGTAGCGATGTGCTGCGTTCGCCTGGGTACATCGGCGCACTACGCAGCGGAAACGATGTGGAAAAAGCAACTGTATAATCTTGCCCAAAGCATAGATGTCCGTTCTGCAATCACTCTGCCCATTTGCAGTGAGCTGTTCGGGTGCAGCAAAAGTAGGCGTACAACCGATATTCCTTGCCAGATAAGCATCATTGTCCGACAGACCAAAATCAATCAGTTTGACATGGTTGCCATTGCGCGTGATCAATATATTATCAGGCTTGAGATCGCCATGCGTAATCTGTTTGGCGTGGATATAGTCTAACGCCTCAATCAGTTCTAAAAGTACCCGTTGGCGTTCTGCGGATGAAGGACATGTTTTTAACCATTCGGTGAGAGTAACCGCGTCCACATACTCCATAATGATTGATAATCCAAACGGCTCCACTTCGGTCAACTGCCATAAGCGAACAATGAAAGGAGAATCCAATTGTTGCAACAATTCATATTCTCGTTGCAACAGAGCCTGATAACGTGATTTCTCGCCTATGGCAGGATGGATTGTTTTTAGTACAAACCATCTACCATCTTGCTGAAAACGAAAGACTTGGCTGTGGTGTGACTCGGACAATAATTCGTAATGTTCTGGCGAGTTGGGCACGGCTGAAGTCCATGAAGGATTGGCTATTAATTCGGAAGAAATCATCGTTTTTTGGGTTTGAGTTTGCAAAAGTACAAAAAATATCGTATCTTTGCAAATTATTTGACAAAATTTATGAAAACAAGCGTTACTTCCTTACACCCTATGCTTCCTCGTTTGCGCGAAGCGGTAGAGCAACAATTGGGGTATCCTATCAAGAGTCAGCAGAGTGTATATGCACTCTGTGAGGCTCTGCGTGGTCAGATCAATGAAGATACTATTCGCCGTCTATGGGGACTGCGCAAGGATGGCTATGCCAGTGTACAACGCGCCACATTGGATATCCTGTGTAAGTACATCGGCGCACGCGATTGGGAGGATTTTCTTGCGCAAGCCATGGCAATTACCGATTGCGAATCAGAATTGGGTGCACAATTGCCACAGATTATTGCCGACCAATTAACTATAGGGCAAGAGGTAGAACTAACATGGCTGCCCAATAGGAGATGCCGATTGGTGTTCTTGGGAGAGGCAAAATGGCGCGTGGAGGCGGTGGAAAACTCCAGCACATTGCAGGTGGGAGATATGTTTGAGTGCCGCACATTCGTTATCGGACAAATGGCGTACTTGGATTCGCTTACACGCGATGGAATATGCTTAGGCAGCTATCGCATCGGTATACACAATGGTGTAAGATGTGGTGCATTATAGCATAACAGGGAGTCAACCTTTTTAGGAAACGGGACAACCTTTTAAGGAAAGCAATCTTAAGAAAAGTACTATCAGCACAAAAAAAGCGCATTGTGGAATGCGCTTTTTTTAAGGATGAACTATGAGTGATGAGTTACTCCAGAACTTTGAGGGCTTTGCCGACTTTGATAAACGCTTCGATACCGCGGTCGAGTTGCTCGGTTGTATGAGCCGCAGAGAGTTGGACGCGGATACGCGCTTGGCCTTGTGGCACTACTGGGTAATAGAAGCCCGTCACATAGATACCTTCCTCTTGCAACGCAGCAGCGAACTCTTGGCTCAAACGAGCATCGTACAACATCACGGCACAAATAGCAGACTCGGTAGGCTTGATATCAAAGCCCGCCGCTTTCATCTTGGTGATGAAGTACTCGGTGTTGGCATGCAAACGGTCTTGCAACTCGTTGCTGCGAGTCAATATCTCGAAGGTCTTCAATCCTGCCGCAGCAATCAGCGGAGGAATAGAGTTGGAGAACAAGTATGGACGGCTGCGTTGGCGAAGCAAATCGATAATCTCCTTCTTACCTGTGGTGAAACCACCTACTGAACCACCGAATGCCTTACCGAGTGTACCTGTAATGATCTCAATCTTACCGCGCAAATCGTAACGCTCGGTCACGCCATGACCTGTCTTACCTACCACACCCGCAGAGTGGCTCTCGTCCACCATCACGAGGGCATCGTATTTTTGTGCCAGTTCGTAGATCTTATCCAGTGGGCAGACATTACCGTCCATAGAGAACACGCCGTCGGTAGCAATGATGCGGAAGCGTTGTGCTTGCGCCTTCTTGAGTTGCTCCTCGAGGTCTGCCATATCGCCATTGGCATAGCGATAACGCACCGCTTTGCAGAGGCGCACGCCATCAATGATGGAGGCGTGGTTGAGGGCATCGGAGATGATAGCATCTTGATCGGTCAAGAGAGGCTCAAACAAACCACCATTGGCATCAAAACAAGCCGCATAGAGGATAGTATCCTCGGTGCCGAAGAAGTCGGAAATGGCTTGCTCCAATTGCTTGTGGGTGTCCTGCGTACCGCAAATGAAACGCACGGATGCCATACCATAGCCACGCGCATCCATGCGGTCTTTGGCAGCCTGAATGAGTTCTGGGTTGTCTGCCAAACCGAGGTAGTTGTTGGCGCAGAAGTTAATCACATCTTTGCCGCCCTCTACTTGGATAGCAGAGGACTGTGGGGTGATGATTACGCGTTCGTTTTTATACAATCCTGCTTCCTTGATTTCAGTCAGGATAGTTTGTAAATGTTTCTGAAAATCAATATACATGGTTATTTCTATTTCTCCCACAGATTACACTGATTTACACTAATTTTATCTGTGATTATCCGTGTCATCTGTGGGAAATAATTCCTATTCAATTTTACACAATTCCTCGCTCGAGCATGACTTGTATTTCTCCCACGGATTGCACTGATTTACACTAATTTTATCTGTGATTATCCGTGTCATCTGTGGGAAATAATCCCTATTCAATTTTACACAATTCCTTGCTCGAACATAACTTGTATTTCTCCCACGGATTGCACTGATTTACACTAATTTTATTTGTGATGATCCGTGTCATCCGTGGGAAATAATTCCTATTCAATTTTACACAATTACTTGCTCGAGCATGGCTTGTTTTTATCCCACAGATTGCACTGATTTACACTAATTTTATTTGTGATTATCTGTGTCATCTGTGGGAAATAATTCCTATTCAATTTTACACAATTACTTGCTCGAACATGACTTGTTTTTCTCCCACGGATTGCACTGATTTACACTAATTTTATCTGTGATTATCCGTGTCATCTGTGGGAAATAATCCCTATTCAATTTTACACGATTCCTTGCTCGAGCATGGCTTGTGCCACCTTCATGAAGCCAGCGATATTAGCGCCCTTCACATAGTCGATAGTGCCATCGGCTTGGCGACCGAACTTCACACATTGCTCGTGGATAGACTCCATGATATGGTGTAAGCGTGTATCTACCTCTTGTGCTGTCCAGCTGAGGTGCTCGCAGTTTTGTGTCATCTCCAAGCCCGAAGTAGCTACACCACCTGCGTTCACTGCCTTACCAGGAGCAAAGAGCACGCCGTTGTGTTGGAAGTAGTGGATAGCGCCCGGTTGGCAACCCATGTTACTTACCTCGCAGCAGCACCAGCAGCCATTTGCCTTCAATTCCTTAGCATCATCCTCGCTAAGCTCGTTTTGGAACG
>JAGBZD010000129.1 GCA_017628395.1 Paludibacteraceae bacterium
AAATGAGTCGTTCGTGGCGGCTGAGGTGAACTGCACATCGCATGGGACACCCTCATTGGCATGTATCACCGAGTGCACCTTTATGCCACCTTTCTTCTTGCCTGTTTTAGGATGACGCCCAACACCCTTGAAAATGGCGTTAGAGAACAGTGATATGGTGGTGGAGTCTATGATGCGCAGCTGTTTTATCCAGCCTTCGGCTCCGTTCCATCGGCTGTCCGACGAAAGTTTGCCCTTGTTGGCTTCGTATAGATCACGGTAGACCTCCTCAAAGAACTTCTCCGAACGTCTGGCATTGGCATCCGACAAGGTGCTCCGTTTGGGAACTGTCTCTATTCCAACATGATGCAGTTTCCTGACCTCGATAGCCATAGATGTCTCTATCTCGCGCAATGAATCGAAACGCATTATCACCGCGTACAGCATAGTCACCAAGTGGGTGAAGCCGTCAAAACTCTTCACATACCGTTCTTCACCATGTTTTCTGCTGATTTCAACAATTTTATCGCGGTCAAGCGATTTTATTAACTGTCCATATATCGGCTGTCCGAAAAAAATGCTATTTTTGCCCATGGTTATTTGGTTGTTTTGCAAATACAAAAATAACCTAAAAGGGCTGAAACCTTTTATGGAATCAGCCCTAATTTTTTTTTTTCTTTTTTTAACTTTTAGCGGACAGTAATATAACAAAATGAAGAAATTGTGGAAAGAGTTGTTTGATGTCGATATAGATACTCTCGATATTGACTTTCTCCAATTCAACATGCATCTTCCTCCTAACGTTACATATGAGGAATATCAAGATTACTTTATGGATGTACCAGAAGGCATTGACGAGTGGATATTATGTGGAATCAACCATCCTAACAGCGACATAGTTACACATGATGAAGTTTCAGCACTAATGGAGTTTACAGCAGAGGTTTTATTAAGAAGAAATGACGAATTATGATTGGAGCATTTATAGGAGATTTAGCTGCATGGACTTGGAAACATGACCATATCAAGTTCTACCCACAACTGTTTTCGGATGCAGCACAGAAATCTGATTACTCAGACGTTATGTTACAAACAGCAAAACTGCTTTTGCAATATCCCAATATTTCCCGAGACGAGTTCATGCGGATACATCAATGTTACTTTGGCCTCGATAATGCAAAGGCTAATGCGGAGTATGATTTACTACGCTCAATTATTATTGGTTGGATGTATGACGGTGATGAAATCACTAATGCTATACATAGATATTGCATATGTGATGACAAGGAAGAACTGTATGCTTCACATTTCATGGCCAACTTGATTTACAGACTTCGAACTGGATACACTAAAAAGGAAACTGCCCAAGTAGAGTTTTGTGGCTCATTCCGTTCCTTTACCAAAGAAGAACATTGGAAAACGGGCGATGGCGTGTTGGGTTATGTTGTTCGTGCATGGATGTCCTTCTACGATGCGTTTGATTTTGGCAGTGCCATTCATAACACAGTTAAGAAACCTGGTAATCTAACTCTAAATTGCATTCTAACCGGAGCATTGGCCGATGCTATGTATGGTTGTGGTGAATACTTTGTAAAGAATAAATTTGAGGGTGGCCGTTATATAGATCGCTTGGATTTCGTTGATGACTCATTGTATAATTTAACTAGTTCGAAGCGTACCTTCTTCCCTAAAAACAATGCTAGAACAAATGTTGAAAGACATTATTGGTATGATGCCCCTTGTCCGTTTACAAACAAGGTCATTACCCCAGAACTCAAGCGAAGAATCACCAAAGCTTTCTACACTGGCTGGGAAGATAGATTTGGATTCTATTTAGATGATGGTTGGTACTATGTTTACAGAAGTTTTATTCTGCTGTCTCGTTTCAAACTTAAAGAATTTCCTGACAGTACTTATAGAATTGTGAACTACCAAAAATCAGATGAAGCGAAGCAATACGATTTAGATGACACAGCAATAAGTTGTGCTATGTATTCGGTAGAGAATCATTGGGAATTAGTCTCAGGAGAATAAAGAATATAATGAGTATATTCGTAATAAATTCCTATTTATACTATGAACATTTCAAACTATACAGAACTTCAGATTGCCCTAACAAAGAGGATCAGTACCATCTACATAAATGATAAGAATATAGCCAATATGTTTCTAATCGTTGATAAATTACAATATGGACAACTACCTATAGTAGTATTAAAACGTATTGACGACAATGGTATCTGTAAAATTACTGTAGCCGAAGGTATTGTAATACCAGTAACAAAAGTATTGGCAGACGATGTCTTAAAACTAAATCAGCTACTAGAAGAAAAAGAGATTAAAATCGACATCGAAGATGCGCATAATACAAAAGTCAATCTGTATTATGGTCTATGATACTATTTAATTATGTAGTTATATAATTATATAATCCATTATGAGTGATAATCAAAGAATTATTACCTAATTTATTAATACAATCTTCCTTCGTCTGCATAACTATAGTATGTATCATCAGCTATTATCAGATGGTCAAGAAAACGTATATCCATTGTTTTACATGCCTTTGAAATTTTTTCAGTCAGTTGGTCGTCGGCACTACTTGGACGTACATTGCCACTAGGATGATTATGGCAGATGGTCATTGCTACTGCATTACAAAGCAAGGCTTCTTTTAGCAGTATCCTTATATCGACAATTATTACTGTCCGCTAAACAATAAATCAGTTCAGCAACACTCTCATAAATATTATTTTACGTTATCCTGAGCATGGATAAGCCCCCCCTTTGGAGGTTTTCAACGTTTTCAGGAGGCGATTCCAAGGATTCTGCGAGCATTTTTTCTAAGTCCTTGTACGGATTGTTGAATAACTTCTCCATATTGATGTAATACATTAGCGTGATTCTAACAATTGTAGTAAGACCGGAGAAACTCCAAGACCTCTGCAACGAGCTTTGC
>JAGBZD010000018.1 GCA_017628395.1 Paludibacteraceae bacterium
GCCATTTGCATTCCACATAACACTGCACGCATTTCTGTAACCATATCTCTCGCATAGGTAGAGATTGAAGTCACTAATCAAGTCATTGTAATTAGCTTTGTACTCGTACATAGTCTAAAAGTTTTAATAGTTTAACAATAAATTATCACAATCTGAATCCACGCTTGCGCTGTGGTTTCTTTTTCTTCTTTACATATTGCTTTGCCAGCATCTCCTCTTCGGGATCGGTGGCAGGGGCTGTTGCGAGGTCGAGCAAGCCGACACTTAGGCTACTCTCTTCGCTTGGTCCTTGACGAACTACCTCTTGGCGAGACTCCTCGCGTTGCTGGATAGGAGTATTGTTGCGTCTTGGGTAGATACCAGCATCGAAGGCGTTCTCTTCAAGTCGGCAAGCGATATTGACAAAGCTGAATTGGCGGTCAATCTTGGAGCCGCTGAATTTATACCCGTTGCAGATGAACTTTACACCTTCAGCTTCACCTGTTCTGCGGTTCAACTTAAACTCAGAGTCAATCTTGTAGCGTCTCAATGCCCGCCTTAGCTCGCTCCAGCTTACCGCTTTCGGGACTTCGTGTCTGAGTACGTGATAAATGTAATGCTTCACCTGATCGTGCTTACGCAGTCTGTCAAACTTCACATTTTTCTTGCCCTCCGAAAAGTGCAGACGGTAGCGAGCCGTCAGCATCTTGCACACCTTCTCGTTGCGGAATCGGTCGTTCTTGTCGCTTATCGTTCGCCCGTCATTATCTACTCGGTTATAGACAATGTGACAGTGCGGATGGTCGCGGTCGATGTGTCGGGCAATGATAAATTGGGTGTTCTCGATACCCATCAACTTCATATAGTCGTGGGCGATTTTGAGCATCAGCTTATCATCGGTTGCAAGCCTTGCAGCATCCTCCGCTGAGAAGTTCAGCGATATGTGCCCGACAGTGTTTTTGACCTTATCGTTGAGCAGCGTTTGTAGCTCAAATTGCTCTGCCATTTCCGAGGGTGTGCCCTCCACTCCGACAGCCTCCAGCAGGCGCGATTTTTCTTCTTTCAGCACATAGTTCACGCACCCGCCGAACGATGTGCCTTTTACAATTTTACCTATCATCTTTTATCCGTTTTATCAGTTGTGAAATCTTCAATGCTGTGGCTTGGCACTCGTCTCTTACTCGGAAAAATCCTTGTCGGTTTGCTTGCCTTGCCAGCTGATTCAGGTTGGTGCTTTCGCCTATGAGTTTTCGTATGATGTCGAGGTTTTCGCGAGTGATTCGTTCACGCACTGTACCTTGTTCAATGAGTGAGCGTACTACCTCACTTTGACTCCGTTTACTTCGTCTGCTCAGGGCACGCAGCCAACCATATTGTTCGTCCGAAAGTCGGATTGTAATCGTATTTTTCTTTTCCATTTTCAGTTGTGTTTTTTATGTTAATCTTGTGACCATCGGGAACTGTCTCACCTGCCTTTCAGTTGAGCAAGTTGTCGGGAAATGTAATACACCGACATAAACTTGCTTAACTGAAAATAGACAGATTTCAGCCTTTTAAGTCAAAGTCTGAAACTCCCTCTTTTCCGTTGAATTTCAAGGGTGTTTCTCTATGCTTATAACCTCCAAATCGAGCGTTGAAATGAGCGTTTCGAGGTGTGGATTTCGGGCAATCATTCGGCTTAAAACAGACTCTTTCGTTTCGGCTTTTAAGAGAAAATCTGCAATGTCGTAGCCCGCATTTCGTTCCTCATTGGTGGCGTTATTCTCCATAAAATCGAAGAGTGAAACCTCTATTCCGAGCTGCTGCATCATCTCCATTTTACCCCTCCAATAGTCGGTTGCTCCGAGGTCGGGGAAGAGTAAAACCTGACGATTTTTAAGCACGCTCATCGTCTCTTTGTTGAACGCTCCGTTCTTTCCGCCCGTTGCAATCCATAGGTATTGCGGCAGAAAATGGGAGGCTATCAAAGCACTCTTTTCGCTCTCTACAAGTGCAACTGTTTGGTGGCTGTCGGCACTCAAAAGATGCTCCCCGAAGAGGCATTGCCGCAAGTGGAATTTCTCCTTTTTCAAGAGCGAATGTACCCAAGTAATAAGGTTGTGTGGCTCCTTAATTCTTCGTCCATTTTCGGGGTTGTAGAGCATCACTTTTCCTGTGCGAATACGCCCCGAAACATCGACTTGCCAAAAGACCGTTGCACCCGTCCAATGTTTCGACGATCCGACATTGTAGCGTTGTATCAGCTCGCTTGCAGCCGACCTGCCAAGCACGGTTTTCAGGAATTGATAAAGATGATTCTTCTCATAGTGCTGCATCGAGAGTTGCATCATCTTCGGCTCTATAAACGATGGTGGCGGTGGTTCAATTTTAACAGGCCTTATCGCAGGGCGAAACTCATCATTAAGTTGCTCCCTTGCATCGGGATTTTCTGCGAAGTACATCTTCGGCGTATAGTTGTAGCCGCACTTCTGTTCGTGGTTGCAGCGTCCTACATAATCGGGAAAGCGTATCTGCTCATCGGTGTCTATGTAGCGTGCGAAACAACTTTTGCGGTGGCAGTTGGGGCAGATGTGCCGCGAGCTGACACCCTTGTATGGTTCTAATATGAATCGGTATCTCATTTTCTTTTTGGTTTTGTTGTTACTATCCACATTTTCGCAACTTCACAAAACCAACGGTTGCAAAATGTGGATAGTAACAAGTTATTTACTGTACTCTCCGTGATTGATTTTCTTGAATAGTGTTCCCAGATGGCGTTTCAACATCATCTTGAATGCGTGCTCCTTCATCCCATAACTCTCTGCCAAAGCGATACCCTCTGCAGTGGTAAACCTTTGCGGTAGATGGTGGTAGATAGTGCGGTGCAGTTCATTGAGTTGCTCGTTGCCTATCGAGGTCTGTACCCTTATGGCTGTGGTGCGGAAATACTCCGCGAGTCCAATGGCTCTACGCACACTTTCGATGTCGATAGCCTCTTTGTCGCACTCTCCGCAAGTCCAGCGAGCAAGTTGAATTATCAGCGCAAAGCGAATGATGTATATCTCCAACTTACAGTAGATACCGAGCAGAGCCTCGTTACTCTCCAAATCACACTTTCGGGCGTTGTCGTGCTGCCACGCATATAGTTCTCGCTTTGCTGCCTCACGAAAGGGGAGTCGGTGCGACTGCAATTCGCCCTGCTCATCATACTCACACTCTTGCTCAATGAGTCTATTGATGATGCGTTGCCACTCTTGTTCCAACTCTTCGGGAGTCTCCCTGTCGCTCCATCGGCTTTTCTGTACCGACTGCGGCATTACGAAAAGTATGCGGTCGATAAATCCGTTGCTCGCTCTCTCGCCTTTACCCAACTCTCCGAGTATCTTCTGCTGAATAGTCCCGACAACCGAGATATAAGGTCGCTTGATAAAGATTGAACTTTGCGAGCTCTTACGATCCGAGATTGTCGGCTTGGCATTGAACACTGATAACCAGAACTGCTCCTCCGAACCGTTGTTGTAGCGGTTGAAGTTCTTAAACCACGCCGATAACTCGTCTGACCATAAGCACAGCCCACGAGGATTCTGTGCGTGGATAAGGCTTAATCCTTCAGGCGTGATGTCCGACACAAGAAAACGACTGCGCTTGGGAGGAATGGGAAACTCATCTTTGCCAGCCTCCAATCGCTCTTTCTTGGTCATCGACATCGTGCGTTCATACTCGGCATACTGCTCCTGATACTCCTTGTTGTGGCGATAGTCGTGCTCGATAAATGGGTGAAACGCGAAACTCAATGGGTGGCTTTTGTTTGCTCCCGGTCGTCCGATGAGTGCCATATATAGAATAGGACTCTCCACCCAGCCACGCTTCACCTGTGCAAGATGCGAGTTGCCGATGCTTACCGCCAATGCCGAGAGCATAGCCGCAGCGATGTAGTCGATGGGATAGCCCTGCGAGGCGTGCAACTCGGTGATGATGCGCTGAATCTTGTGAGGAAAGACAGTGATAGGAAACTCACCACCTGATAATTCAGCACCCATTATGCCCTCTGCTGTCAATTTACTGTTCATAGCCGAGTGCATTAGAGGTTAAAACCGCCTTTAGGTTTGCGTTTTACGCCGAGGACAATCTCTGCCGCTTGCTCTTGGAGGTTGAGTGCCTGTAACGGCTTTCGCCCCGACTCAATCCATTGCAGCAACTCATCTTCGTAGAAGTAGAGTTTCTTGCCACGCTTGTAGGCAGGAATAAGCCCTTTGCGTGCGAGCGTGTAGATAGTAGGTTTCGCCTTGCGTGTGATTTTGCACGCCTCATCAATCTCGACAATGCGATGCTTGTCGATAGCGGTCTGTGGTTGCAATGCCGCCACAATTTTGTGGATTCGCTCCACCTGTTCTGTCAGATAACCCACCGCCTGCGGCAGCTTATCAAAAGTAATTTCATTTGCCATACGCGAATTAGTTTTAATGATTTGATGGCAAAGGAAATCGGTGTTATAATGGTGAAATCACCCACCAAAATATAACTGCAAAATAACTTTTGGATGGTGGTTGAAGGTGGTGATTTGATGATTATATGCGTAAAAAACTAAAAATAAACGCGTTGTCAGAGAAATAAAATGATATTTGGCGCACAATGTGAAATAAAAGTAGTATCTTTGTGGTAAATTATGGATAATAGTATATAGTACAATATGATACAGTCTCTTAAGATTCGGAATTTCAAAAACTTGTCGGGGCTTAATATCCCTAAGTTGTCTCGAATTAACTTGATTTCAGGCAAGAATAATGTCGGAAAGTCATCGTTGTTGGAGGCTATTGGTGTATATGTTGATGATTCTGAATTATTCTATATCGTAGAAGAGAGAGGGGAGTTACCTAAATATAGTAGCAAGGATACAACAGAATACCTTAAACCCAATATCGAAGCAATATCTTCTTTATTCACAAATAGAAATACTAATGTGACAGAAGATAATATCATTGAGATCTCTGATAATGATGATGTTCTGTCATTGCGTTATGTTTATTACACAGAGCAAGAAACTGAGGAAGATGGGAATATAGTACGAAAAGCTATAGTTTTTGACTCAAGGGATGATATTGCTACTGGAGATGCACATCTTGCATTGGAAATTATAAGAAAAGGTAAGAACAAAGCTATAGTGCCATTAGAGCGTCGCCTTGACACTATAAGATTAGGTAGGACTAAGAAAACAGATTTAGCATCTGTAATCAGGGTTAATCCTGAAACATTTGGGAATCTATATATCGGAAGGCTCTGGGACAATGTAACACTGACAGAGAAAGAGGAATATGTAATTGATGCTTTGAGAATTATAGAGCCGAATATCGAAAGTTTGGCGTTCCTTGAGGAATCACCCCGTATTGGACGATATCCAGTAGTAAAGGTAAAAGGTGTTAGCAAGAGATTGCCATTAAGAAGTATGGGTGATGGAATAAATCACATTTTGTCAATTATCCTAGCATTGGTTAATTGCGAAAATGGGTGCCTATTGATAGATGAGATTGATAACGGATTGCATTATACCGTGCAGAAACAATTGTGGTCTGTAATTTTCAAATTGGCAATTAAACTTAATGTGCAGATATTTGCAACAACGCATAGCTCTGATTGTATCAGTAGTTTCGGTTACGCCTTAAAGGAGGAGAGTAATGTCGAAGAGGGACGCTATATAAGACTTGAAAACAAACAGAGTGCAATAACTTTCACCGAATATAATTTGGAAGAATTAAAGATAGTTGCGGCTCAAAACATTGAAATCAGATAGTTTATGGATAATATAACTCAAACATTATTGGTTGAAGGTAATGATGATTTTCATCTTATCTGTAACATCTGTGCTGCGTTTGATGTCTCCGAAACTTTCAAAATAGAGGACTGCAAAGGTGTTACGAATCTATTGAATGGACTCCCCGTCAGACTTAAAGGCTCTGGTGAGATTAAGACCATTGGAATAGTTATGGACGCAGATATTGACATACAAGCGAGATGGATGCAAATGCGTCAGATACTCATAAACTCTAATTTGTATAGCAGTATTCCTGATGATTGTCCTCAGGGAGGTGCCATTATTATCCCCGATAATGTTGATGATATAAAAGTCGGGGTGTGGATTATGCCGAACAATAACAATAATGGAATGTTAGAGGATTTTGCAGCATTCTTAATTCCTGATGACGACAAGTTGTTGCCAGAAGTTGAAAATGTTTTAGACAGCATAGAGGCAAGAGGTTTGAATAAGTATAAACCAATACATCATTCAAAGGCGAAGATACACACTTGGTTGGCGTGGCAAGAAGATCCTGGAACACCTATGGGCTCTGCTGTAACTAAGAAATATCTAACTACAACACCTCCTATTTGTCAGGCATTTGTCAACTGGCTGAACGCTTTATACAATTAAGAAGATGTAATGAAAATAACATCTGTAATGACGATCATAAATGCTGTGGTCGTCATTATTGTTTAATATCACCTGACATTATGCTATCTCCCCATCCAACTTAATCCAGCACTCAGACTCGGTATGCGACATCTTGCGCTCGATGGTTGAGACTTCTATGTCACGGAGAGCGTGAGCAAAGACTCGCTTAATGAAAGTGGCGGTGTGGATACGCTTTTTGCCGAATGCTTTGCCGATGTTCCAGCCGAAGTGCATCAGGTCGATGCTTTTGAGTGCAGAATCAACCGATACGGGCGATACCTCGCGAGGGGTGTCGCCCAAACTATACTCTGTGATGTAGCCACACAAGCGGTCTAATTCCGCCTCGCTCATATAGGCGACCATTGTCTGCTTGGTGTAGTCGAGTACACGCTCCAACTTCGCTTGTGATGCACGCTCTTGCTCGGCGATTGCTTTGATACGCAATACCTCATACTCTGTTGGCTGTGGGGTAGTCTCGGTAACAGCAACCTCCTCAATAGGGGCGGCCACGATAGCGGGAGTCTCGGCAACAACTGCAACCTCCTCCAACTTTTGAAATGCAGGAAAACGCATCAGGAACTTCTCCATTCGGGGTAGCAGCAACTCATTGAGCGTCATTTGCAGACTGATATAGAGCGCCGACAACACAACCACCGTTGCGAAGAATCCAATCGCCGCACTGAACTCATCATACCCCTTGACAAGCACGAACTTTCGTGCTAATACACCAAAGAGCAATATCGCTCCAAACACGAACAAATAGAGTGCAATATATTCCGTTTGTTTCTTATTCATAGTCATCTTTGTTAATCGTTCGTGAGCAAAGATATATGAATAATCAACACGAAAAATGACTCTTTTGCCTTTTGACCGCACGTGTCATAGGTTGTCCTATCGTGTCATAGCACCTCTATTTTTACACCATATTCTACATTTGAGGAAATTTTTTGTATCTTTGTTACGGCTTACGACTTTAAGCGCTAAGCCAATACATATTAGTAGACATTTATTGTTGTAATCTTTCGTACCGAAACTTGGCCGTTTGTGTAACACGAAGATACGCAATCAGATGTCCACGATAGGTGTATATATTCACCACTGACATTGGCTCAGTGTGTGCTTATATATCATCCTGCGTGGGCTATCTGTGTTGCTTGTTCGTGTTACAGGTAGCCAAGACCTCGGTACGGGATAAGTTAATGCAGTGGCCTGCGCTTTTTTATGGACTTATCTGGTAACAAAGAGTTGTTGGATAGATATTTGGTTGCCTTCTTCGCATCCCGTACAGCACCGCCTGAGGCTCTTGACCTCGCTAAGCGATGGGCACACGAAATTGCTCAAACTGATAAGATTGTAATTAGCGGCTTTCACTCTCCAATCGAGCGAGCTGTACTCGATATACTCCTCGCTAATGGCTGTTCTGTCGTGGTCGCATTGGGGCGTTCACTATACCGCAAAATCCCAACGCACTTGCAGGCTGCTTATGATAGCAATAGGGTGTTGTTCGTATCGTTTCGAGACCACTCACGCCCCTCATTCTCCAACTCTCAAATCCGTAATTGGCTCACTGCCGATCTTGCATCGGAAGTTGTCTTCGCCCCATTCGACAACTCAAGCCAACTCTCATCATTACATTATAGCATAGCACATAGCTCTAAACCTTGCAGAATGTTGGAATTGTAAATAACATTATAAATATCTTAGTTATGTCACCTTAATTTGATAAATTTTAATTAACTTTACGATATAATTCTGCTCAATAACTATTAATAATATTTATTCCTATGAAAAGGTTGATACTATTTGTTATAATCGGTGCTATGTCTATAGCTATAAATGATGTTACAGCTCAAACTGTAAGTTATACATATAAAGCGTTAGCGGCAGAAGGTTGTAGTATGAAATATAGTGTTGCAAAACAAAATGAAAAGTTCTACATCATTGCGACAGTTCAATCGGATAGAATGAAATTTTTGAAGGAATCCACAATGATGATTAGAACTGCTAATGGCGATGTTCTTAGGTTCTCTGGAGAGTTAATTGACAATGGCACTGAGTCTGCAGGGATAGTTTCTGGAAATATGGTTATCCCTGTTACATCTATTATATCTACAGCACAATTTGAAGTATCTCCAGAACAGTTTGAACTATTAAAGGATGGAATTATAAAAGTACGATTAACAACAATCCCTATAGAACACGAAAGAGAATTCAAGAAAGATAAAATTGGTAAGAAATTATATGAGTTCTACCTTAATGCCAAGAACAAAGAGGATGACTTTTAAATACATTTTATTGTCATAAATTGTCAAAATAGTATTGTAATTTTGCAGAAAATAGACAAGGCGAAAACACATGCTACTACCAACAATGACATATAAAGAGATGTACGACCATCTCGCTAATGACCTCAAAAAGGTGCAGATAAAGGAAGAATATTTACGTCCAAAGGCTGTTAGAGAATTTAAAAAAGAGCGAAAATTTCCATCTTGGAGGTGGTATGAATACACTGTTCCTGCCACTAATAATAAGTACATCATATTTTTTTTATGCAGAGAGCAGAGTGTATATAGAAAAACCATTAGTGGATTATTTTTCTATTGTTTTTGATGGCAAGAAGCGATTTGTTTTACAATGGTTAGCAGGTGGCTATAAGCATACGCAAGAGAGTCCTTTGTCGCTTATTCGCCAGATTCACGCATACTCAAGTCATTTTCTGGAGCGTTATAATGAGAGAATTCTCAAAGATAAATCTCTTAATGCGAATGATATTGCTTGTCGGTACTTATCAAGAAATAAAGTTGGGATGCCTATTGCAATGAATGAGGAAATAAACAAACGATTAGCGAAATATGGTGAAGGAGCAAAATATGGTTATCGTGTTAGAGATGGTTTCTGCTTCGCTCGATCCGCTGTTGAGGGTGTCTTGAGTGAAGATGGTGATAGACATAAAGATAAAATTGATGCAATGCTTGTTCTATATACTACATTTATGAATGAATCTGATATGAAGGATACGCAGTTAGCTGCAATAGACAAGGAGCATTATATAACTTGGTTGCGATGTGTTAAGGATTTTCAGAAGGAGGCGAAAGATGGAACAATTACACTTACACTTGAGCCATAGCTGATTTCAAATAAATGTCAAATAACGAAAAATCTGCACCACTCATTGCTGAATGATGCAGATAGTAATTATGGCGTTTTCTCCCTACTTATTATAGTGAATATGCTAAATAATGTGTAAATTTGGGGTGCTAAATAGTGAAAGAGATATGAATATAGAAGATTTCAAAAGGGAGATTGATGCAATGTTCCCTTGCAGATGGGTAGAAGATTTTTTGCAAGATATTAAGAATGTCTTTGCTAAGTATATTGATATAGTTTCTTGTTTAGATGGAGTTGATACAGCTGTATTAGATAATGTCAAAAATCTATGTGGTTCGCTTATAGATGTTGTCAACTTGTACTATGATGGTCGTAAGGGAGATGCATTTGTGTTGTTTAGTACGATATTGAATGGTAATACAGAAAGAGACGGCCTGTTTTCTAGTATTGGTTGTATAGATGTCAATCCTGATGAGTTTTATTATAGGGCACGTGAGCGTAAGATTGGTGTTGACTTTTCAATTAAGGATATGTTTCATATTCCATTAAATAAAAGAGGAATTGTTAGTACACAAAGGTATAGTAGTCCTGGATACCCTTGTCTATACCTCGGTAATAGTGTTTACTCTTGTTGGGAAGAGATGAGGAGACCAGTTTTCAATAATTTAATGTTTTCAGCATACAAAGTAAAATACACCTTCAAGGTATTCGATATGAGAGTCCCTAATGATTCGGACTATTCCCCCGAAAAATTTATTCAAACAATTAAACGAGTTCCGTTGATGTTAGCGTGTAGTTTTGTAGTTAAAAACTCTTCTGATGTTTTTAAGCCAGAATACATAATACCACAAATGCTTGTGGAAACTATAATTAGCAATAATAGGAAAATTACACAACATGAAAAAAGTGCAATTGACCCAGATGTAATTTGGGGTGTTATATATACATCTACTCATATAAGTAATGATTTCCCATATGGTAAAAAGTTTTTAGAGAATATCGTACTCCCTGTTATTGAAAGTAATAATCCCTCCCATTACTGCTATTGTTTGGCATCATTATTTGAAATATCAAAGCCTTCTTGTTATGAATATGAGTCATTAAAGGAGAATACAACACGTATGTTTTGGAAGAAGGTAGGTAAAGAAAAAACGGAAGAAGAAATATTGCGAGAACAATATGATCAATCAAAGATGGGATATCTTGAGGATAAACTAAAAAATAATCAATTTGAAACATTGCCACATATTGTAATTGGATGCCCAGCAAAAGGAATTTCATTACCTAATGTCGTAGGAGCAACAACGAATGTACCTGTACGCTCAAGTGCACCATTTACTATTGAAGAGTATAATCCGTAGTCTATTGATATAAACTACGGATTATATCGTTTTATTTCAGTGAAATCTTGTTGGCAGTTTCGCGTTTCTTGGAGTTAACGAGGTCGGCATAAATCTGAGTGGTGGTTACATTTTTATGCGTAAGCATCTTCGATACGGTGTAAATATCTGTGCCTAAGGAGATTTGGATGACCGCGTAGCTGTGCCTGAAGCAATGGAAAGTTATCTTCTTCTTTATTCCAGCCTCGGAAATCCATTGTTTTAGTGGGTGGTGTGTCATTGCGCGGGTGAGTCCTTTGAACACCAATCCTTTGCCCCAGTCGCCGCATAGTTCCAATGCTTCGTGGCTGATGGGTAGTGTCGCCTCGGTCTCGGTTTTCTCGGTGCAGATGCGGATATAGTAGCCTTGGTCGGGTCCCATCTCAAAGTCGCTCCACTGCAACTTGAGTATATCGCTGATGCGAAGTCCCGTCATACAGGCGAAGAGTGATGCTTGTTTTAGCACTGGAATACGGCAAGGGGTGGCGGCGAGTTGCTTTACCTCGTCAAGTGTCAAATACTCTTTTTTTACCTCTTTCCACTCGATTTTCTCAAGAAAGTCATTGAGGTTTTCGCGCAACATCTTCTCCTTGTAGGCAATCTTCAACAGGGCGCGGAAAGTGGAATAATATCCAGCTGCCGAATTTCGACTGATATATGAGTTGGGGTGATGTATCTGTTTGCATTTCAATAGATAATCTCTAAACTTTTCGCACAACTCAACGGTAATATCTCCGAAGGTACATTTTCCACCACAGAACTTCTCGAAATGGTTGCAAACGCAATCCCACTTTTCGTATCGCTCGCGTGCCTTTGCTCGGAAGTAGGCGAGAAAATCGACCTTCTGTTTGTTCTTGTCGAGGAATCCGAACTCCTCGTTGATGAGCGACTGAACACGAATACAGCGTATCGCTTCGGCTTTGTTGAGCATCTCTTGATTGAACATTCGTTGCTGCTCGTTGCGAGGCTTGGCATAGAGGTAGATGCCGAGGAACTCTCGGCGACTCATCTTCATCGTGTAGGGATTACGAATTGCTGGATAGTAATCCAAATAGAGTGAAATTCGGTCATTGCGTAACGCTTTTTGACGCAAGGTTACATTTGTGCAAGTTAGTGTCATAGTCTTATATATTAATTGTTTATATTTTTTGTTGCAAATTAAAGTGGTGTTCCGATGGTGGTATCAATCACCATCAAGTAACTTTACTCAATCTTCGGTGGCTCAAAGAATTTGTCGAGCTCGGAGCGCAGAATCTTGGTGTACTTGCCAACCTTGATGCGAGTGATGTTGTGATACTTCACATAGTGGTAGAGCTGGTCGCGTGTGAGGTCGTATTTCTCCATCGCTTCGGGTATGGTGTAGTATTGGGGCTCTTCGGGCGTGGCAATACCTTTGGCTATATCGAAATGCTTTTTCGAGTAATAGACCATCTTGCCCTCCTTGCGTTTGGGAATTACATTCTTATATACAAAGGTGTAGATTGCCGATAGCGTCATACCGAACTTCTCCTGTAACTCCGCCACGCTGTACCATTCGGTAATGCTCGCATCAGGAGCTTTCTTGGCAAAGTAGGAGTCGATATGTTTCTTGCTCCAATAGGTTCTGCCACGATTAAATGTGCGAGGGATATTATGCTCCTTCGCAATCTCATAAATCCACGATTCCTTAACGCCATATTTCTCTTTAATCTCGGCAGTGGTGTAGAAGTCGGTGATGGGGACTTTTTCTTTTGGCTTGTTCTTTTCACTCACAGTGAAATAGTCAAACATCTTATCTATGTCTGATCGCCTTATGAGTGTTTTACCATCAAATCTAACAGCCTTAATTTTGCCATACCTAATATAGCGGTAGATTGAAGTTCTCCCGACACCTAAAAATGCCGACACTTCGGTTGGTGTTAAGAACTCCTTTTCTGAATGAGGTTTTGCTTCCTCATCAAATTTTAGTTGAAACTCTTGTACTCTCTTTTTCCTTACTCTCTCCTTGTATGCAAGGTTTGCACATCTGTGAGAACAGTAGGCAGTAGAGGTCTTGTGTGCGGTAAAAATCACACCGCACCACTCGCATTTTTTCTGAATGTCA